>DAITAE010000039.1:7843-15356 GCA_036824445.1 Streptosporangiaceae bacterium
ATCACCGGAATACCGTAGGGTCGCTGGGAGCACGGGAGGTCGCTCGAAGCACGGAAGGAGGTCGCCGGGACATGGCGTGGACGTGGCGGTTCGAGAAAATGGACGGGACGCCGGCCGCGACACGGGATCTGCCGAAGGAGACCTTCAGCAGCCAGAGCGACGCGGAGACCTGGCTCGGCGAGAGCTGGCGCACGCTGCTGGAAGCGGGCGTGGATCAGGTGACGCTGCTGGAAGAGGGCCGGGCCGAGTACGGCCCGATGAGCCTGCACCCCGAAGACTAAGGGATGCCCTAGGCGGCCCACGCCAGCGCACGGCCGGGCGGCGCCGTGCGCAAGGGCTGCGGTCAGGAGCGGCGGGCGGGGCTGTCGGTGCGGGCCGGGTCCCGCTCGATCACTGGACCGAGTATCTCGTCGATCCTGCCCATCAGCTCGCCGTCGAGCCGGACGCCCGAGGCCCGCACGTTCTCCCGCACCTGCTCCGGGCGGGTCGCGCCAATGATCGCGGCGGCCACGTTCGGGTTCTGCAGGACCCACGCGATCGCCAGCTGGGCCAGGCTCAGGCCTGCCTGGTCGGCAACCGGCTTGAGCTGCTGCACCCGGCCGAGGAGGTCGTCGGTCAGGTAATGCTGGATGAAGGAGGACCCGCTCGGGTCGGTCGCGCGGGACGCGGGCGGGGGCGCGTCGCCCGGCCGGTACTTGCCGGTGAGCACGCCCTGCGCGATCGGCGACCAGACGATCTGGCCGATCCCCTCCTTCTCGCACAACGGGATGACTTCGGACTCGATGACCCGCCAGATCATGTTGTACTGCGGCTGGTTGGAGATGATGCGGTCGAACCCCGCCTCCCCGGCGATCTGGACCGCCGCCGCGATCTGTTCGGCGCGCCACTCGGAGACCCCGACGTAGAGCACCTTCCCCTGGCGGACCAGGTCATCGAAGGCGCGCAGCGTCTCCTCGAGCGGGGTCGCGTGGTCGTACCGGTGGGCCTGGTACATGTCCAGGTAGTCGGTCTGGAGTCGGCGCAGCGAGGCGTGAGCCGATTCCATGACGTGCTTACGCGACAGGCCGCGGTCATTGGGCCCGGGACCCGTCGGCCAGTACACCTTCGTGAAAATCTCGACGGATTCGCGCCGCACCCCGCGCAGCGCGCGGCCGAGCACCTCCTCGGCCCGGGTCCCCGCGTAGACATCGGCGGTGTCGAAGGTGGTGATGCCCTCGTCGAGCGCCGCCTCGACGCACGCGCGCGCGGCGTCCTCGGCGACCTGCGACCCGTGCGTGACCCAGTTGCCATAGGCGATCTCGCTGATGCTCAGGCCGCTGCGGCCCAGATGCCGGTGCTCCATCTGCCTAGAAGCTCTCGCCGGGCTTGATCCGCGGCTTCGGCATCCGCAGCCGCCGGATCTGCAGCGCCCGCATGGCGGCATAAAGCCGCACGCCACGCGTGCTCTCCCCGGGCAGGCGCTCCTCGGCGAGGGTGCGCACCCTGCGGCCGATGAAGATCCCCTCCACCAGCATGATCATGACTGCGATCAGGACGACCAGGGGGACGATGCTCTGCACCAGCGCGTTCCGCACGAACAGCAGCGCCAGCAGCACCAGCAGGCCGTACATGTAGAACTCGCTCAGCCGGCGCCGCGAGTCGACGTAGTCGCGGGCGAGCTCCTTGACCGGGCCCCGGTCCCTGGGGGGGAGCGCCCACTGCTCGCCCCGCTGCAGGCCCTGCTGGCGGCGGGTGCGTTCCTGGCGCTGGCGGTCGCGGTACTGGCGGTTCGCCTCTTTCCTGTCGCCGGGGGCGGTGAAGGGGCGGCGGCGCCGCTCGGATTCGCTGCGCTTGGGTGTGGGCCTGCCTTTGCCAGCGGTGGTCCCAGGGCGCGCCGCGGCAGCGTCGGCATCGGGGGCCGCGGCGGCGGCGTCCTCGACCGGGGACTCCGCGGTGGTGGGCTGGCGTCGTCGGAACACGCGGTCAGCTTACCGGGATCAACGCCACGAATGGCTGCGGTGCGGGGCGAGCGTGAGCAGAGCGCCTGACCATGATGCCCGGTGGGCACGGTGGCCGTGACTGGCGGCGATGGGAGGGGCGCAAGGGGACGGAGGCCGGGGGCCGGTTGCGTCCTCAGGGTCGTAATGACTGGCACCCGGATCACCGCGTAGGCTGGGTGGGCCAGCCCTACCGAAGGCCGCTGCCGCAAGGATGGGTGCGCGCTGGCGGCGCCGCAGGGCTGGGCGGCGGCGGTCGTACACGATGAAGGGGAAGGTCGCGCCCATGAGCGTGATGAAGCGGGTTTCGCTGATCTTTAAGTCCAAGGCCAACAGGGCCCTGGACAGGATGGAAGACCCACGCGAGACCCTGGATTACTCCTACCAGCGGCAGCTGGACATGCTGACGCAGGTGCGCCGGGGCGTCGCCGACGTGGCCACGTCACGCAAGCGCGTTGAGCTGCAGATGAACACGCTCCAGCAGCAGCAGACCAAGCTGGAGGGGCAGGCGAAGCAGGCGCTGGGCTCCGGCCGGGAGGACCTGGCCCGGGAAGCCCTCAGCCGCAGGGCGGCCCTGCAGAGCCAGTACACCGATCTGGAGAACCAGTACCACTCGCTCCAGGCCGACGAGGAGAAGCTGACCGCTGCCTCGCAGCGGCTGCAGTCGAAGGTGGAGGCCTTCCGCACCCAGAAGGAGACCATCAAGGCCACCTACACCGCAGCGGAGGCGCAGAGCCGGATCGGTGAGGCCGTCTCCGGGATCTCCGAAGAGATGGGCGACGTCGGCATGGCCGTCCAGCGGGCCCAGGACAAGACTGCGCAGATGCAGGCCCGGGCGGGCGCGATCGACGAGCTGATGGCGTCGGGTGCGCTGGACGACGTGACCGGCACGCAGCGCGACGACATCCAGGCCGAGCTCGACCAGATGCGCGGTGGCCAGGACGTCGAACTGGAGCTGGAGCGGCTGAAGGGCGAGATCGGGGCCGCGCCGGCGAAGGAGATCGAAAGCGGCCCGGCGGAAGACGGCGGCGCGGCACAGGCCAGCCCGGCCAGGCCTGCCGAGCAGCCGCAGGCTGGTGAGAGTTCATGATCGTCCGCATCCTGGGCGAGGGCCAGCTCCAGGTCGACGACTCGGCCACAGACGAGCTGAACGTCCTGGACGCTGCGCTGGAAAAGGCGGTGAACGCGGGAGACGAGCGGGCGTTCCGGCCCGCGCTGGCCGCCTTGCTTGACCGCGTCCGCTCGCTCGGGAGCCCCTTGGCCGAGGATGCGATCGAGCCGTCCGACCTGATCCTCCCGTACTCTGACGCGGACCTGGAGGACGTCAGGGAGCTGATCACCGGTGAGGGCCTGATCCCAGGCTGAGAGGAAATCTTCAGCTTGCGTTCAGGTTTCTCTCTGACCATTGGGGCATGAGCCCTGCGCGAGGTGCGTGACCCGCGATCTGTCCGCCCTGGGCATAGTCCAGAACGGAATTTTCGGTGCGTCTCGTGCGTGATACTTAATGGGACGGCCCCAGGTCAGGTGGCCGGAACTGGCCCAGAAACGGAGGCGGCGCGATGGCGAAGACACGCTATGCGCCTGATAGAGGACTGACGACGCGGATGACCCTGACCATGTTCCTGCTGGGACTGGTCTTCGTGGCCTTCGTCATCGCCCTGATCTACTTGCTCGGCGCGTTCGGTGTGGGGAGCGGGGCCATAGCCTTCTTCGCGATCGCGCTCGGGCTCGGGCTGACGGTCGGCTCGTTCTTCTACTCGGACAAGATCGCTCTGAGCGCGGCGCGGGCCGTGGAGGTCGGGCCGCAGGACGGCCCGATGGCCGCCAAGGTGCACGGCATCGTCGACCGGCTGTGCGCGCTCGCGGACATGCCGAAGCCGAGGGTGGCGATCGCCCGCTCGCCGATGCCGAACGCGTTCGCCACCGGGCGTAACGCCAAGAAGGCGGTGCTGTGCGTCACCACCTCGCTGATGGACGGGCGGCTCGACGACCGCGAGCTCGAAGGCGTCATCGCACACGAGATGTCGCACGTCGCGCACAAGGACGTGGCGGTCATGACGATCGCCTCATTCCTGGGCATCATCGCCGGCCTGCTGGTCAGGTTCGCGTTTTACGGGCAGCTGTTCGGCGGCGGTGGCCGGAGTAACAACGACAACAACGGCGGCGGCGCGATCGTCTTGCTGGCCATGCTGGCCGTTGGCATCGTGGTGTACGCGGTCAGCTTCCTGCTGATCCGGCTGCTGTCCCGCTACCGGGAACTGGCGGCCGACCGGGCCGGCGCGCTGCTCACGGGACAGCCGTCCGCCCTCGCCAGCGCGCTGACCAAGGTGAGCGGTGAGATCGCCAGGATTCCGCAGAAGGACCTGCGGGCGGCCGAGCCGCTGAACGCCTTCTACTTCGCGCCGGCGCTGTCGGGCAAGGCGGGGGCCAGCCTCGCCACCCTCTTCTCCACCCACCCCTCGCTGGAGCGGCGGCTCCAGCAGCTGTCCGAGATCTCCGAGCAGCTCGCCAAGTAGCCGTGGGATTCCTCGACACCCTGCTCGGCCGGACCAAGCCGGTCCCACCGAAGCTGGACGACCTCTTCGCGGTGCCGACCGCCGCCATCACACTGCAGGCCGCGATGGGGCTGGTCCCGACCGGCACCGGCTCGGTGTGCTTCCGGGCGGCGGAGGGCCGCGCGTTCAGCGACATCGAGAAGGATGTCCGTGAGCTGCTGAGCATGGGCTCCGAGGCTCCCCAGGTGGAGGTCACCAACGACAGCTACGGGTTCACCTGGCTGGTCTGCCGCCATTCTGCCGATGATGTTGGGGCGCTCGTCACCGACCTGCACGCGGTGAACTCCTCGCTGGTGGACGGGGGCTTCGGTCCGCAGCTGCTCTGTACCCTGGTCAGCTTCCGGAACGAGTCCGGGCGGCGGCTGGGCATCGTGTACCTGTACAAGCGGGGCACGTTCTACCCGTTCGCGCCGCTGGGGGACGAGCGCCGCGACAACGCGCTGGAACTGCAGATGCGGGGCGCGGTGGGCGCGGACCTGAAGATCGAGGCGGACCTGAGCCGGTGGTTCCCGGTGTGGGGCGCGCCCGGCCTGTAACCGGCCGCCCTTGGCGGCCGTGACCTGGCTCGCCACCTCGTTTCGCGGCACGTACCGGGGCAATCGTTTGTGCCAACCGGGCCCCTATGTCCGCGGAATGATCCCGGACGCCCTATGGTTGTGTTGAGAGACCAGCAAGAGCCGTCGTCACGGCGGCAGTCCGATGCGGGAGCTAACCCATATGACGGTTCAGGACGAGGCGACAGCCCAGGGTGTCATCCTCACCTCCGCGGCAGCAGCCAAGGTGAGCAGCCTCTTGACCGCTGAAGGCCGCGACGACCTGCGGCTTCGCATCGCTGTTCAGCCGGGCGGCTGCTCGGGTCTGCGTTACCAGCTGTACTTCGACGAGCGTGAGATCGACGGCGACATCGACGCCGAGTTCGAGGGCGTGCACGTCGTGACCGACAAGATGAGCGCCCCGTACCTCACCGGTGCCACCATCGACTTCGTGGACACGATCGAGAAGCAGGGCTTCACGATCGACAATCCCAACGCGACCGGGTCCTGCGCCTGCGGCGACTCGTTCCACTAAGGTGCGGCCGGGCGCGCCTATCGCCTAGAGTGCGGCCGTGCGCATAGCCGTAACCGGGTCGATCGCGACCGATCACCTCATGACGTTCCCCGGCCGTTTCGTCGAGCAGCTCATCGCCGAGAAGATCGACCGGGTATCGCTGTCCTTCCTCGTCGATGCCCTGGAGATCCGGCGCGGCGGGGTGGCTGCGAACATCTCGTTCGGCCTGGGCATGCTCGGGCTCCGGCCGCTGCTCGTCGGTGCGGTCGGCCCCGATTTCGGCCCGTACCACGACTGGCTCAGCGAGCATGGGGTGGACTGCGGCGGCGTGCGCGAGTCAACCCGCCAACACACCGCCCGCTTCATCTGCACTACCGACCTCGACGGCAACCAGATCGCCTCGTTTTACGCGGGTGCGATGAGCGAGGACGCCGAGATCGACCTCGCCCCGCTGGCGGCCGGCAAGGGCGGCCTTGATCTTGTGCTGATCGGCGCGAGCGACCCGGAGGCGATGCTCGCGCACACCCGGGAATGCAGCGCGCTCGGCATACCGTTCGCCGCCGACCCGTCGCAGCAGCTGCCGCGGCTCGACGGCCCGCAGGTGCGCGCGCTGGTCGAGGGCGCGGCCTACCTGTTCTGCAACGAGTACGAGGAAGCGCTGATCGAGCGCAAGAGCGGGTGGAGCGGCGCCGAGGCCCTCGACCGGGTCGGGGTGCGGATAACCACGCTCGGCCCAGCCGGAGCGCGGGTGGAGCGGTCGGGCGAGCCGCCGGTGCTGGTCGGGTCCGTCCCCGAGCAGCGCAAGGCCGACCCGACCGGCACCGGGGACGCGTTCCGCGCCGGGTTCCTGGCGACAATCGCCTGGGGGCTGTCCCTGGAACGCGCGGCGCAGCTCGGCAACCTGCTGGCCGTGACGGTGCTGGAGGCGGACGGCCCGCAGGAGTACGAGCTCAAGCCCGCGCTGGCCGCCGAGCGGCTCGCGGGCGCCTACGGCCAGGAGGCGGCCGCCGAGATCGCCGCCCACTACGGCTGACCGAGGCCCCGGCGGCGCAAGGCCGGGCTTCTAGTAGCTGCGCTTGATCAGGAAGGACCAGCCGCTGGGCAGGTCGCTGATCGCGACGAACTCCTGCGACTTCATGGTGCACCAGGCCGGGACGTCGGTCTTGGCCGCCGGGTCGTCGGCCAGGACGGCGATCGTCCCCCCGATGGGCACCTCCCGGATCCGCCCGGCGAGCATGATGATCGGGATCGGGCACTTGCGGCCCAGTGCGTCGATGACGAGCACCGGATCCGGGTCGGCCGGGGGGGTCATGCGGCTAGCATCTCATCCTCGCGCCGCGGTCGCTGCCCCACCATGGTGACCGTCGCAACAAGGGGCCCGACACGGCAGGGGGTCCCCGCCGGCCCGGTCCCGGCGCACGATACTGTTTCCACGACAGTCTGTAGGACGAGCCATCTGACCGGCCGTGCAGCCGGGTGTCATCCGCTGGGAAGGCAACCTGTGAGTCCCACCCCCAGTGCCCCACGCGGTCGGGGCGCGCGCGTTCCGGGCCCGGCGCCCGGCCAGACGGCGGCAGGTTCAGCACGCCGGGGACGAGCCCGCCGGTGGCGGCGCGCGGTGCCGCTCGCCACGGTCCTTGCCGCGGTCGTCGCCGGCACGGCCGGATGCGCATCCAACGCCTTCACCCGGATGGGGTTCCCGGTCCCCGTCACCAAGCAGGGCCAGGTCGCGCTCACCCTGTGGCAGGGCTCCTGGGCGGCCGCGTGGGCGGTCGGGGCGGTCGTGTGGGGGCTGATCCTGTGGGCGATCATCTTCCACCGCAAGCGCACGGACCGGCCGCCGTACCAGGTGCGCTACAACCTGCCGATCGAGATGCTCTACACAGTGGTGCCGTTCATCATGATCGGCGTCCTGTTCTACTTCACCGCGCGGGA
>DAITAE010000493.1:0-3911 GCA_036824445.1 Streptosporangiaceae bacterium
GCCAGCGGCAGCCCATCCAGCCGTCGGCAGATCTCGGCCACCGCCGCCGCGTTCCCCTCGGTCAGGGCGAAGTCCGGGCGCACTGCACGCGCCCGGTCCACAAACAGTGCCACCGCTGGCCACGCCGCAACCTCCTCGGCCGAGGCGGTGACCGGACCGGCCGGCAGCGGCGGCACCGGGTACTCCCGCTCGGCCCGCAGCCCCAGCGCCGTCCGGCTGGTGACCAAGATCGTCAGCCCAGGGCAGCGGGCCAGCAGCTCGCCCAGATCGTGAGCCACCCGGAGCACCTGCTCCATGTTGTCCAGGATCAGCAGCCACCGGTCGTCGCCGAACAGCTCGGCCAGGGCCTCCAGCGGCGAGCCCGTTCGCGCCAGGTTGGCGCCCGCCGCCCGGCCAATGACGGCCAGGACCATTCCTGGATCGGTGACCGCCTCCAGCGGCACGAACACGGTGCCACCGCCGAATCGATCACGCAGCCGCTCGCCGACCGCCACCGCCAGCCGGGTCTTGCCGACCCCACCCGGCCCGGTCAGCGTCACCAGCCGCACCCCAGGACGCTCAACCAGCCCGGCCACCTCATCAATAGCCCGCTCCCGCCCAAACAGGGACGTCTGGCTCACCGGCAACCGCCCAGAGCGGCGGGCGCCCGCCGCTGCTGGCACTCTGCCCGCGGCCTGGCCGCCGGCGGCGGCGAACCGCTCGCTCAGCAGCACCGCCAGGTCATCCCGAACCAGTCGGCCCAGCTCAGCGGCGGTGCGGAAGTGGCGATAGGAGACCAACGCCTCATCTTTGATGCGGGCTAGCAGATCAGCCAGGCGGGGCTCGCGATTCGGCGCCGGCGCCTTGACATACAGCAGCCGGGGCAACTCGCCCGACAGCTCGAACTCCTCCTCCAGGCCCGAGACCTGCAAGCCCGGGACGACCTGCCCGTACCGCTGCCAGTACAGCCCGATGAACACATCGCTCTGAGCCAGGTACGCCCGGTAAACCTCGGCCGGTGGATGCGGCCGTGCCCCCGCATCGAACATCACCGGGGTCAGCCGCAGCGCCGAAATAGCATGCGAAACAGCCTGCCGCTCCTCGGCCAGCTCACCCAGCGTGGAACTCACGAACACCCGCAGACGCTGGTCCGGAGTCCGGATGACCACCGCATCCCGCGGCCCTTCGCTCACCGATCGCCCCTGATCAGGTCCACCATGCGAGTCTGCAATCAGCCACCCCGGCCAGCAACCCCGCGGGTACCCCCATCGGTCAGCCGGGGCCGGCCACGGGGCTGCGCATGCCCAGCGCCAAGTGCCTGCGGGTGGGGTCGTAGTCCTCGATCCAGGCCGCGACCTTGCCCCGGGCGGCGGCCTTGGTGGTGAAGTGCTCCAAGCGCCGCAGCTCGAACTCCAGGGAAGGGTGCCAGGCCTCGATCACAACTTGTCCCGTGTCGTCACTACGCCTGATCAGGTCGCTGCGCATCCCCGCTCAACGTCACTTTCTGTGATTAGGCCAGCTCTCGCACGCCGGGCCGCCTTCTTGAGGCGCCCAGCTGTTCATGACGATCTCGGTAGCGGATGTCCGGAGCTGCCGCGCAAGCGCGCCGGGTTAGACGGGATCTGACCAGTGGTGGCCGGGCCGTTCGTTCTCGGCACCGATGGATACCTTGCCGGGCGGCGACCTCTAGAGCTATCACGGGGCTGATGGCCTGGATGCGGCGGTGTGGTCGCGGCTGAGGGTGTCGGCGTAGTCGGCGGTGAGCTGCCGGGTCCGGTCGAGGAAGTCGTGGATGAGCTGGAGCTGGTCGTCGGTGTAGGTCGCTAGCAGCTTGCTGGTGCGGCGGATGAGGTCGCCGAAGATCTCCTGATCCCGGGCGGTGGTGGCCTCAGTGGCGTGCACGACCTGGCGGCGGCGGTCACAGGGGTCGGGCCGGCGGGCGATATAGCCAGCCCGCTCGAGGCGATCGAGGACCGAGGTGACGCCGCCGGTAGTGAAGCCGAGCAGGCGGGCCAGGGCGGTGGGGGCCAGCGGGCCAGCCTGGCCGACGATGTCGAGGGCGCGCATGTCGGTCCGGTTGAGGCCGTACCGGTCGGCGGCCGCCTGGTCGAGGCGGTCGATCTCCGTGCTCAGTGCGCGGAGGCTAGCGGCGACCTGGCGTGGCAGCGCTCGTTTAGTCATAGTTTGCCAATCTAGTAATCAACACTGTAAGCTACTTGAGATTCTAGCAGATCGAGCTCTCAGGGGATCCCCCATGGTCAACAGCACGGGCGGGAGCCAGACAGCCGTGGCCGCAGGCCAGCAGCGGACAGCGTCCGCGTCCAGCGCCAGCGGACCCGCCGTCTCGGCCAGGTGGAGATGGCTGGCCGGCGCTGCCGGGTTCGCAGGAGCGGCAGCCCTTGGCTTGTGCTTCGGCGTGCTCCCGTCCCCGCCCGCGCTCACCGCGCCGCTGGCAGCACTAACCGGCTACGGGGCCGCCCATCAGCACCTCTTGATGGCCGCGGCCTGGCTGGAGGGCACCGGCACGGCGCTGTACGTGATCTTCGTGCTGGCGCTGGTCCACCTGGCCGGCGTCAGGGCGGGCCTGGCCGGCCGGGTCACCACACTGACATCTGCGGTCGTGCTCACCGTGAGCCTGGTCTACGACGTCACGCTGATCGCGATCGCCCAGTCGGCCGCGCTCGGCGGACATCAGACGACAACGGCGCTGGTAGCCTACGGCCTGTTCGCCGCCACCGAGCACGTGTTCTTGCTGGCCCCACCGCTATTCCTGCCCCTCGGCCTGATCCTGCTGCGCACCGCGATACTGCCCCGCCTGTTCGCCCTGCTGGCAGTGACGTTCGGCATCATCGCCCCGTTCCTGGGCCTGGCCGGGCTGTTTGCGGTCACGGCGAACAACAACGGCCCGGTCGGGGCGGCGATCAACGCACTGGTCGCCGCCGAGGCCTTGTGGATCGTGGCCGCCTCGCTGACCCTGCCACTGCGCAGGCCGCAGGCAGCGCACGTCCCGGCCGGCCCATGACGGCAACGCCAGATTCTGCAGATGCTGAATGATCCAGCCAGGGCACCGGCGGCCAGCGGGACCCGTCTCGTTCCTGAGCGAACAGGCCAGGGCTTGGCGCTGCCGGACCGGCTGCCAGCCGGATATGGCTACGCAGACGCAGGTCGGCGTCGGCGTCGCCATCGGCGATATAGCCGGGCTGGACCCATTTTCTCGAGGCGTGGGTCCCGCTTATCGGCTCGCAGGTGCGGGTGGTGGCTTCCTGGGCCTACCAGGTGGGGATGAGGCCGCCGTCGATGGTGATGTCGGCGCCAGTGACGTTGGCCGTGCGGTCGCTGGCCAGGATGAGCACCAGGTCGGCGACTTCTTCCGGGCGGCTGAACCGACCGGTTACCGTCTGGTTTGCTGCCTGGCTCTGGACGTCCTGGGCTCTGGCGCCGGTCGCGCGGCTGACCGTCGCGGCGACGCCGTGGTCGCCGAGCCACAGGTCGGTGGCGACCGGGCCCGGGCTTATCGTGTTGACCCGGATGCCGTACTGGCCGGCCTGCTTGGACAGGGATTTGGAGAAGTTGGCCAGCGCGGCCTTGGCTGCGCTGTAGTCCATTACGGACGGGTCGGGCAGGAACGCGTTGGCCGAGCTGATGTTCACGATCGCCCCCTTCCCGGCGGCGATCATGACGGGCAGCGCCGCGCGGGTGGTACGCACCGCCGCCATCAGGTTAAGAGTGAACGACTCCTGCCAGTCCTCCTCGGTGATCTCGCCGAACCCGCCGGGCCTGGCCGGAGCGGCACCGACGTTGTTGACCAGGATGTCGATCCGGTCGCCCGCCGCCGCAACCAGCGTGGTCGGCCCGCCGGGTTCGGCCAGGTCGACCTCCACGACCCGCACCTTGTCAGTTCGCGCCAGTTCGGCAAGCTCAGCGGAGGACTT
>DAITAE010000040.1:0-15305 GCA_036824445.1 Streptosporangiaceae bacterium
TCTTCGTCCCGGTCACTTCGCCCAGGTAGATCTCGGTGATCCCGGTCGGGTGCGCCAGCACGACCTCGACCTTGCCCTCGGGCCGCGGCCGCCAGAACCCGGTCTCCATCGCCAGTGGGCGGCCCGGAACGCCGTCGGCGTCGAGCAGCCAGCTCCGGCTGACATAGATGAGGTAGGGCTTGCCATTGTGGCTGAAGGTGAGTTCCTGGCCGAATTGGAAGCTCTCGATCGTCGGGTAGCCCCCGACGCCCGCGCCCTCCCAGCGGCCGAGCAGGAACCTGAGCGGAGCCAGGTCAGGATGCGGCTCCGGCGGGCCATCAGGCATCGGGTGACTCCTGGGCCGGGCCGCCCGCTCCGGGCCGGACCCGGCGGCTCACCCGGTACAGCCGCATGACGACGAAGCCCGCCGCCGCCGCGACGACGGCGAACGCGGCTATCACCAGCACTCCGCTGACCATGCCTTGCATGTCCCGCAGTTTACGCAGGCCCGCGGGCACACTCCGGTGGCGGTGCCGCGACATGCCGGCCGCCGCGGCCGGGCCGGCGGGCGCGGTGCCGGATTCGCCGTCGTCTCACCCGGCGCGGGCTACAGTGCGACCATGGCAGCCCAAACCCTGGTCATCAAAGTCACTGCTGGCAAGGACGAACCCGAGCGATGCGGCCAGGCGCTGACCGTGGCCGCGACGGCGATGGCCAGCGGTGTCGCGGTATCGCTGTGGCTGGCCGCCGAAGCCGCCTGGCTGGCATTGCCAGGCCGCGCCGACGACATCGTGCTGCCGCACTCGCCTCCGCTGGCGGACCTGCTGGCCAGCATCGTGGCCAGCGGGCAGGTGACGCTCTGCACGCAGTGTGCCGCGCGCCGGGACATCGGTCCCGGGGACGTTATCGAGGGAATCCGGATCGGCGGGGCGGCGACGTTCGTCTCGGAGATCACCGCCGATGGGACGCAGGCCCTGGTCTACTGACTCCGGGTAGGGATGCTCAGGCGGATCCTGCCGGGACGGCAGCGAGCCGTTGCTCGCGCAGCCGCCGCGTCCATTCCTCATCGTCCGCCTGCAATGGCGGCAATGGCCCAGCCGCCCAGGTCAGCAGCAGGTCGGCGAGGTCAGGGTTGCGGACGAGCACCGGGCCATGAAGGTAGGTGCCGACCACCCGGCCTGCGATTGCGCCCTCGGTGCCATCGCCGTTGCCCACCCCCACCGCGACCTTGGCGAGCGGCGCCACCCCCTCGCCCAACTGGGTGACACCCTGATGATTCTCGAACCCCGTGAGCCGCGGCACTCCCAGCGAGGGGTCCACATCGGCGAGGATCTCCCCCACCCCGCGCCGCTGGCTGCGCCCGCTGCGCATGTTCAGGATCTCCAAGCCTTGTACCGGCTGGCCGTCCTCACCGCCGAATTCCCGCCCGAGCAGCTGATAGCCGGCGCACACGGCGAAGATGACCGCACCGTTGCGCGCGGCGGCCGTGAGCCCGCCGTCCGCTCGGAGCCTGCTTGCGGCCAAGATCTGCGGGAGGTCCTCGCCGCCGCCCATGAGGTAGATGTCTGCCTGCTGAGGAATGGGCTGGTCGGCATTCACCATCACCGACTCGACGTCGAGCCCGCGCAACCGGGCACGGCGTTCGAGCACCAGCAGGTTCCCCCGGTCCCCGTAGGTGCTGAGCAGGTCGGGGTAGACCCAGACCAGCCCGACGCGGCCGAGGCTTGACGGCCTCCGCGCGTGTGCGCCCCGGGCCGGGGGCATGCCCGCCACCTCAGGCCGCCCGGCCAAGCGAGACCCGGATCTGCTGGAACGCCGTGTAGTTGGCAATCACGTCCAGCCTGCCGCTGTTCACGCGGTTCACCGCGTCGTCAACGTCCTCCGCAAGTTCGAAAGGCACCAGGTCCGCTTCCAGCCGGACCGCCAGGTCAAGGCTGCGCTCACCGCTGACGAGCACCGGCCGGCCGCGAAGCACCCGGTAGTCGACGTCCCACAGCCAGGAGGTGTCCTTGCCGTCGGGCTCCCTGGCGTTGACCGAGAGCAATACTGGGACCGGCGGGTCATCCAGCACGTCGAACGCCTCCAGCCAGCCGGCCGGGTTCTTGGCAAGCAGCAGCCGCACCTGCCGTCCCCGGCGCTCTACCTGCGTGTAGCGTCCCGCCACCGAAGTCACCTTCTGCAGCCATGGCAGAGCCTGCTCGGGACCGACTCCGAACTCCCCGGCCACGGCGAGCGCGACCGTCGCGTTGGCCCGGTTGGCCCGGCCGGGCAGGGACAGCGACAGGTCGTGCGCCCGCCCCGTGGGGTCGATCACCGAGCTGCCGTCGAGCACCCAGCTGGTCGGCGGCCTGGTGAACCCGCATTCGTCGCAGCGCCAGCCGAGCTCCTCCCTGGACAGGTGGGAGCCGCACCGCGGGCAGCACCAGGAATCCTCGTGCCACCGCTGGCCGGCGGCCACCCAGATGACGTTCGGCGCGGCCCCCGCCGCCCAAGCGATCAGCGGGTCGTCGGCATTGGCGACCACCCGGCAGTCCGGGGCCGTCGCGAGCGCCTCTCGCCACCTGCGGGCCACGAGCCAGATTTCCGCTGCCCGGTCCATCTGGTCACGGCTCAGATTCAACAGCGCGACGGCCCACGCCCGGGTCGTGCCGAGCACCGTCGGCAGGTACTTCTCGTCGACTTCCAGCACAGCCAGTGGGGCGTCAGGCGCCTGGCCGAGCGCGGCGGCCAGGCCCGCCTCCATGTTCGCGCCGAATGCGTTGGAGGCGACCTCCTGCCCGAGCGCGCCAAGCGCGGCGGTGATGAGCCGGGTAGTGGTGGTCTTCCCGTTGGTCCCGGTGACCAGCACGACCCGGCGGCCAGCGGCCAGCAGGGCCAGCAGGTCGGGCTCCACCCGAAGGCCGATCACCCCGCCGATCACCGATCCGTCGCCGCGTCCGGCCAGCCGTGACATCTTCCCGGCTGCGCCGCCGATCGTGGTGGCCAGGCGCGCGCGCAACGGAAGCTTGCCCATGGCCGATGATGCTATCCGGCTCCCGGATCGGGCCAGGACGCCTCTGCCTCGCTCAGCCGCGGGTCATCGCGGGCCACGAACCTGCGCGGCCACGAGAGCACCACCGCCAGCCAGGACCCTGCCTCCATCGCGTCCGCGGCCTGGCGCAGCTGCGTTCCCGGCCCGAGGCCCACGCCGACCGTTGCCAGGTCCTGCGTGAACCCGCGCTGGTCGTCGTCTCCGAGCAGCGCCGTCCAGGCGAGCAGCCGGTTCCGCGGGAGCTCGGTGGAAAGCGGATGGCGGCGCAGCGCCCGCAGCCTGTGTCCCATCCGCATGTCCGGCCAGCCCGCCAGCCCCGGCAGGGCGAAGTCGGTCGGTGGTGCGCGGTCGGCCGGATCAGGCCGGCCGCCGCCCAGCGGGAACACCTGCTCCATTTCGTGTAGCCAGCGCAGCTGCGGGATCACCCACCCCGGACCTTGGCGGGTGCCCGCCTCGCGGCCCTCATCGAGCAGCCGCAACGCGGCACCGGCCGCGCTCGCGGCCAGGGCCGCCGGATCGTAGCAGGTACGGACGGCTACTGCCCGGGACCGGACCGCCCGGTCGAGCACGGTCGCGAGCAGGCACTCGCGCAGCCGGCGATCGTGGGCTGGCCACCGGTGGCGTAACCCGGCCGGCACCGCCGGCAGGCCGCGGTTGGTTAGGAAGGCCAGCATCAGGGTCTCCGCCCATAGCCTCAACCAGGCCTCGCCGGGCTCGCTGGCCTCGCCGGGCTCGCTGGCCTCGCCGGCCGATCCGGGTGAGCCGGGCCAGCCGGGCGTCGCCAGCAGCTCGGCCCGGCGGATGTCCCGCAGGGTGCATGGGCTCCCGCCGGTGCAGACGGGACCGCAGGCAGGGCTACGCCGGGCCACCAGCGGCGGCGGCGGCCCCGGCCAGATCTGCTCCCGATCCCCGCCGAACGGCACCCGGACCCGGACCGGCCGGTCCATGCCGTCCGCGAAGACCGCCGCCACGCCCGGCGCCAGCGACACCACCTGCCGGGACTGGGGCTCGTCGAGGTTCATGGCGGCGCCGACCAGCTCGCGGTCGTCCCGTGCGGGAAGCCGGTGGACCACCTTGAGCGCGGTGTTCTTGACCGCGTCGGGAATCAGTTTGGCGGGGATCTGCTCGGCGATCACCAGCCCCTCGCCGTACGCGCGGATCTCCGCCAGCATGCTGGCGAACAGCTCCACCGCGTGCGCGCCGGCCCGGCCCTCGCGCCCAGCCCGGAGCAGCCGGTGCGCCTCCTCGATGACGATGACATGGCGCAATCCCTCCCGCACCCCCGCCCCGGCCCGCAGCCGCAGGTGCTCGACGATCCTGACGATCAGCGTGCCCATCAGGAAGGCCTTGTCCTCGTCGTTGGCCACGTCCTCGAGCGCGAGCACGACGTTGCGGTCCAGCAGCGCCGCGACGTCGCCGGGATGGCCGCCCTCGAAGAAGCGCCCCGCCGAGCCGATTCGTAGCGAGCGCAGGCGCACGTCCACAAAGCCACGCACGTCTGCCTGCAGCTGGGCGCCGTACCCCACCTCCTCGATCACCGCGAGGGCGGCCCGCTGCAACTGGGCCAGGGTGGGGATGGCCGGTTCCGCCACCGCCCCGGGGACGCGCCCACCGGTGACCACATCCCAGCCGGATTCCTCGTACACCCGCTGTAGCGCCTGGGCCATGATCTGCGGGAACGGCTCGTCGGCGTCGAACGCGGCCAGGAACAGCGCTCGCACCATGTCGATGTGGGCCTGGACCGGGTAGCCCGGCTCGGGGGCGAGCGGGTTGACCGAGAACGGAATCGCGGCGGGGTCGGCGGGATTGATCACCGTAACCGCCACACCCTCGCCGCGGCCCAGTCGGCCGGCGATCGCCGGGTATTCCGACTTGACCGGCTCGATCGCCAGCCAGGGCAGCCCGGCGGCGGCCAGTTGCTCCAGCAGATGCCGGACGGTCTGCGATTTGCCAGCGCCGGTCGCACCGGTGACCAGGGCATGCCGGTTCAGGGTCGCCAGCGGCACACCGAACTCACCCACCGGCCGGTCCAGGCCATCCAGGATCATCCCGAGGCGGAGCGCGCGCGCCCGTCCGGCCCGCCCGTCCAGGGCCACCCGCTCCGCCGACCGCACGGGACCGGCCTTGCCTAACGTGACAGCGGCGCCGGCGTAGCTCGCAGCGTCCCCGGTCTCGCTGGTCAGGTCGAAGTGGCCGGAGTCGACCACCCGCAGCCCTGGCACTTCAAGGCACGGCAGGCCGACGAGGGAGGCAAGCACTCCCGCGGTGGCCGGGAACGGCGCCAGCGCCTCACTCAGCGGGTCCGCCGCCGTGGCCCGCAGCGCCTCGGCCAGGCGGCAGGGGGTGCGGCCGGTCACAAGCCGGTACGGGTGGTGGCTCGTATCCGCCGAGCCCACCAGCACCGGCGCCAGCAAGGCCGCATCGGCCGGGGTGGCGGCGCCCGCCAGGACCCGGACGTCCCACAGGCCCGCCTCCCGTAACGCGTCCAGTTCCGCCAGGCGGCGCTGGGTGCGATCGGCGCCGAACCGGGACTGCTCCTCGTCGTGACGGCGGAGCACATTCACCTGGGTGCGCAGCTGTGCGATCTCGGTATCGAGGTGGTCCGTCGGCTCGGCGACAACGAGCCAGCCGAACGGCCTGCCGGTCAGCGCGGCGAGCGCCGATTCGAACAGGGTCGGCTGGATTGGCTGTGCCTGCGTCCATGGGGCTTGGTCACCGGCCAGCGGGCGCGCCTGGCGGCCCGGGCAGAGCACCCACACCAGGCTGTCCCAGGCGGCCAGCCAGCCCGGCCCGGCCGGGACGCCCCGCGCACCGGGAGGGTAAAGCAACGGCCGGCCCGCCGCCTGCGGGACGCCGAGCAGCATGTCTGCCGCCCGCGGGGCGCTGAACGTCTCGTCCGCCGCTTGTGGGGCGCTGAACGGCCCGTCCGCTGTGTGCCGGACGCTCGACGGCCCATCCGCCGCCCGCGGAGCGCTGAACGGCCCGTCCGCGGCCCGCGAGGCGATGAACGGCCCATCCGCCACTCCCTGCTCAGCCGCGGCATTGGTGATCAGTTCCAGTGGCGAGCCGGCGCCCCGCGACAGCCATCCGGCCACGAACGGGCGGCCATGGCTCGCGGCGGCGAGCGCGGCAGGCAGGATGCTGACGAAGTCCTCTTCAGCCGAGCCTGTGGGCCGCCGAGCGGTGAGGGACACGACCCGGAACCACGGGCCGGCCGTCCCGTCACCTAACACGGGGATCGTCGTCACGAGGTGTGCTTACCTCTCAGGAGTCGCAGAGGGCGAGCAGCTTGGTGACCGTCGACCAGTTGCGCGCCGTCCCTTCTGCCACCGGGCCGCGGGAACGGGCTAGCCGCGTGGCGAGTTCGCTGCGGCCGTAACCGTCAGGGGTGTGCAGGAACAAGGTGCGCCCCACCACCGTCGCCTCGTCGCTGCCGCCCTTCTCCGCGGCCTGCTGCTCGGCCGCCGCAACGGACTCCCGCATCTGCTGCCCGGGTACGGCCGGGAAGAACATTGCGTGCACATATTTCGGGTTCGGCTCGGCCGTGTAGGGGTTGTCGCTGATCACCTGCGCCAGCTCGGCGCGGGAGAGGACGATCACCCGCGGCCGCAGGCCAAAGGCCTGCTCGATGGCCCGCTCCAGATCGGCAGCCAGGGCATCGGTGTCTGTCTCTCGCGCGGTGAACAGCACGTTGCCGCTCTGGATGTAGGTCGAGACATCGGTGTGGCCGAGTGACGCCACCACGTCGCGCAGATCCGCCATGGCGATCTTGTTATTGCCGCCGACGTTGATGCCGCGCAGCAGGGCGACGTGAGTGGGCATAGGAGCATCCTGCCCGACTCCGCCTACGGACATCCACCCGCCGTCATGAGACCCGCCGACGTCAGGAACCCCGCCGATGTCAGGACCCTCCGCCCTCCACGACGTGATCACGGAGTTACTGCAGTCAGGCATGCAGTGAACCCATGATCACGGCTTTGGGCCAAACGTGGTTCGCGTCTGAGGCCAATTCCCGGCAGCGCGGCCACGCCGGGCAAGAGGCAAGCCCGGGCAGGAGCGAGCCAGGGCAAAGGGCGAGCCAGGGCAAGGGGGCAAACCTGCACAGGAAGGCAAGCCTGAGCAGGGCACGCAAGAGCTGGGCGGGCAAGCCCAGACGGGCCGCCGGTCAACGCCCGCGGCGCTTGCGCCAGTCGAGCGGTTCCGGCGGCGGGCCGATATTCGGCGGCGGCCTGCCCTTCGCCGACTGCCAGTTGACTGGGGCGGGCGCGCCGGGCCGGGGCGGCTGAGTGTCCTCCGCCGGGGCGCCGTCATCAAGGACGCCATCCTCGACGGGCGTTCCATCAGCGGGCCAGGGATCCCCAGCATCTGCTGGCGGCTGCCACCGGCCAGGCCCTGCCTGCGGCGCCCCCGTTTCGGACGCCTGTGCGTCCGCCGCCTGCGCCGCGGAACCGGCTTGTGCCTCCCTGGCCTCATCCAGGCTCAGCGCGCTGACCGTCGGCAGCGCCAGGATCGCCGGATTGGTGTCCGCCAGCACGACCTGGCGCCCCTTCGGGGAGGCGTAGCTGACGATGACGGCGCTCGGTGGCAGCTGCTGCAGTTGATGAGGCTCGACCAGGAACTCGCGGGACCGCTGCGTGCTTCTCGCGAGCGACTCGTTCGCCCCGATCGCGGTGGACGTGCTCCATCCCCACGAGGTGCTCGCGTTGATTCCCTCGGTGATCGACTCCGAGTCGCTGGTCCCGCTGGACGCGCTCTCCTCCCGGCTGCCCGAACCGGTGCGTGCTCCGAACGGCGCGAGGTCGGCCCTTGTCTGGCCACGGCCCCTGCTCCGGCCCGTGGTCCGGCTGGTGGCTGTCGAGGCCGCCACCGAGTCGGCAGTGCCCACCGTGCTGGTGTAGGACCAGCCGGTCGTGTCGGTGACCGATGCGCCCACTGTGTCGGTGAGCTGGCTCAGCACGAAACGATGCTCGGTCCCGATCTGTTCGCTGGCGACCTTTGCGTCCTCGGCGTTGCCGAGCCGCATGAATGCGACGGCCGCGTTCCCCCGGCCCAGCCTCTCCTTGACCTGAGCGGGGATCGACTGGTAGGCGAGCACCAGCCCGGTCCGGGTGCTCTCGCAGACGTCGCACAGCCGGTCGAGTATCTCCTTGCGGAGCTTGTCCGCACCGGCCAGGCACAGCGTGTGCCGCCAGGGCTGGCCCTGAGGGGCGTGGCGGAGCAGGTGGGTGAGCGAGACGGTGACATAGGTTCCGAGCATCGTGTTGCCGAACGTGGTCCCGCTCCGGTCCAGCGCGATAACCCGCAGCGCACTGTGCGGAAGCCTGAGAGGCTCGGACCCAAGCCGATCCAGTGCCCGCAGCCGTGCCTCGAGCGCCAGGGCCCGCTCGGTGACTACGCGGTCGGCCGCGCCGCGGCCGAACAGGCCCATGACACTGTCCAGCTCGGCAGCGGTGAGCAGGCCCCGCTCGATGTCATCCCGCGGGTCACCGACCTGAGCGAGAGCACGCAGGCCGGCGGTGACGCTCGCGATCCGGGCCCCGTCCCCCAGCGCGCCGACAACCCGTTCCACGATCGCGTGGTCGCGGGCCGGATCGGATCCGCCACCGTCCGGCGGGTCGGCGGATGCGCTGGCCGCCAGCACGTCGGCGAGCGGTTCCGCGGGCATCCCCACCCCGAGGTCGAGCCGTGGCAGGTCATCGGGCAGGACCCAGACCAGCGGCTTGACCCCCATGTCAGCGGCCAGCGCCACCAAGTCGCGGGCGACCGCGCCCTCGGACAGATCGACCATGGTCACGTCGCCGCCGGTCGCCAGCCTGGCCCCGGCGACCACGGTGAGCAGGGCAGACCAGCCAGCCAGCGTGCCACCGGCGACGTCCACCCGGTCGATCCCGTCTGGGAGCACCACGGGATACCACAGCGGCTGCCCGGCGAACATCTGCTGACTAGCCTGCCAGCTGCGGAATTGCCGGGCATGATCCTCCAGTCGCCCGAACTGCTCCCCCTCCTGGACAGCGCGGGCGGCCGCAACCCGGTGCACCTCGGAGGCGATGGTGGCCCGCAGAGCCCGGTTGCCGCGCCAGACGGCCCGCACGCTCAGGCCAGCCAGGCTCACGAAGACGGCCGCCCCGACAGCGGTGAGCGCGGCATTCAGCGGGCCGACGGTGCCCAGCACGAGCACCAGCGCGGCCGCTGCCAGGCACGCACCGGCCGACACCTTCCAGTACCGGGTGAGCAGCCTCTCCTCGCGCCGCTGTGCCACGATCCAGCCGGGGCTGAGCTGCTCCTGCTCGGGAGGGACGGGCCGTCGGGGCGACGGCCCGGGATCCGGGTGAGCCAGCACATACTGCCAGCCCAGGTAGATCCTGCCGACGCGGAACACCGGACTACCAGTCATCGCGACCAGCCCTGGAAACGTGACCATCGCCCCATTCCGGCAGAACGGATTGAGGCGGCTGATCCCCGTCAGCGGCCCCGGGCCCAGACACCAGCCGACGCGCCGGGATCTGGGCGGGGATGCTCACGGCAAGCGGCACTACCCGGCGGGTATCGCCGCGCGGGACCAGGGTGAATTCGTCCTCTCCGAGGGAGCACAGATCCTCATCGGTCACCACCGGTGACCAGGCCGTTCCCGGCGGCGGCGCCCGGCCAGCCCGGCGGCCACCAGGGTCAGCCGGGCCACCATGGCCAGCCGGCCCGGAGCGGACGGCCCCGGCGCGGCCGCCGCCCATGGCGACCACGGACATCTCATCGGGCCTGGGCCAGCCGGTGACCGCCTGACCAGGGGTGGGGTAAGCCCATTGCAGATCGGCTGGCACCAGCCGCGTTCCGGTCAGCCAGGCAAGCTGCTCGGCCAGCGCGCGATCCTCAATCCGGTGCAGCACGAGGACGCTGGCCTGATCAGCGAGCCTGCTCGCCGCGGCTGCTGAGGTGGTGCTGAACACGGTCGTGAGCCCGGTGTCGGCGCCGACGCCGGTCAGGGCGGCCAGCGCCTGCGGATCTACCGTCTCACACTGGCCGAACCATGCCAGGCCGTCGCCTCCGAGAACGACCCGGCGCAGCCCGGCATACACCTCGGTGATGTCCTGGGCCACCAGGTTCGCGATCGTGTCAGCGGGCCGCCCGTGCGCGGCACGGTCGAGCGTGAACAGCGCGACGCCCCGCCGTCGCATCACCTGGTCCAGGCTGATCTGAAGGCCGGGCTCCGCGGCCGGGCCGGTACCCAGCCAGCGGCCCAGTGGCGACGCCCGCAGGCTCGTCAGCTGCCCGGCTACGAACGTCCCCATGGACGCCTCGGCCGCCAGGCGGCTCGCCGTCATCGCGACCCGGCCAGCGAGCGACGTGCGGCGCGGATAGTAGGCCGGGACCAGTTCCATCCGGTCGGCGAGCGCCCCGGGGCGCAACAGGTCGACGACGTCGTCGAGCATCGCTACCGCCGGGCCGCCGGGAGCCGCGTCGGCCACCGCGAACACGTCGGTCAGGCAGGCCTGGCAGCCCAGCCGGACGGAGTCACGTGCCTCGGCCCAGTCGATCATTCCCATGACAAGCGCTGCCTGGTCCGCGGGGGCGCGGCCGCGCAACGGCTCGTAGTACCCGGTCCCGGCCGCCCCGAACACCTGCAGCGGCGCCCCGGTGGCCGCGCACACGGCCGCGAGCGAGAGCGCCAGCCACGCGTCGGCCGCCAGGTCCACCACGATCACGGGCTTGCGGAGCCGGATCGCGGCGTGCGCCAGCTGGAATCCCGATTCCGACACGGCCGGCCGCACGGAGCCGGTGACCAGGACGCCCCGTTCCGCCTCCCGCCAGGACACCGCGGCAGGCTGACCGGTGTCCCGGCGCACCCCCAGGCATGCCCCGGTACGGGTAAGGACACCACCAGACTTAACGAATGCCACGGTCAACCGCCGACGGCACGCGCTGACCAGTCCCGGGCGGGGGGCGGGAAGGCGCCATTCGTCGGTGTGCAGCCAGTCCAGCCACCAGGCCACGGCCGCAATGCCCGCGGCCAGGATGAGGGCGACGGGGAACTGGCCGGGAAACCAGCGCACGGAGCCGGTTGACACCGTATCCAGGTGGATGAGCCGCGCGGGGTCGGCGACCACGCCGTCGATCAGCGCCACGACCGCGCGCGGTGCGGCGAGGAACCCGTCCAGGGCCGCGGCCGGGCCGATGGCGAGTACCCAGACCACCCCGCAGGCCGCGGGCACCGCCAGCCACACCGGGCGCCACCGAGTGATCTTCCCGATGGCATAGAACGCGACCGCCAATCCCAGTGTGACCTGGGCGAACAGTAAGCCGGCCAGCGCCGCCAGCAGGGCAAGTGCAGCCAGGATCTCGCGACGGCCCGGTGTGGCGAGCGGGATCAGGTAGCGCGCTCGCCGCGGTACGCGCTGCGGGTAGATGGGAACGGCAGCAGGCATCGGGTCAAGGTTCCCAGCCCTGCACCTCGTGTGTCCAGACGCAGGTCAGGCGATCGGTGCGCCTGGCTGTCCCGGCGGTGGCGTCGATGACTATGCGGAACAAGTCGGGCCGGAGCATGGCCGCGGTGATGGCTACCGAGCGACGCCGCCCTCAGATACTGACCTCCAGGGCGGTGCGCCGGCCGTAGTCGGCGGTCACCGTCTCGTCCGCGGTCACCCCGCCCGGCGCGAGTACACGTACGGTCCAGGTCCCCGGGGCGGCGAAGAAGCGGAACCCGCCGTCCTCGCCGAGCGGAACCTCGGCGACGAAGTCGCCGCCGTCGTTGAGCAGCCGCGCATAGCCGGCCGTCGGCGGTGTCCCGTTCCGCGTCACGTGGCCCTCGATGATGGCCTCGCCGGATGCGCCGGCGGTCACGGCGACACCCCCGGCGGGTGCCCCGCAACCCTGCTGAGCCCCGGCCGCCTGCTGGGCTGACCCGGTTGCCTGCTCTGCCTCTCCGGAGGGCTGCGCCGCGTTCACCGCGCCTCGCCGAGCTCGATGGGCACCCCGACGAGCGACCCGTACTCGGTCCAGGACCCGTCGTAGTTCTTCACGTGGGGCTGCCCGAGCAGCTCATGCAGCACGAACCAGGTGTGAGCGCTGCGCTCGCCGATCCGGCAGTAGGCGATGGTGTCCTTACCGAAGTCCAGGCCCGCCTCGCCCTCGTACAGCGCACGCAGGGCGTCGTCCGACTTGAAGGTGCCGTCGTCGTTGGCGGCCTTGGACCACGGGACGTTCTTCGCCGTCGGGATGTGCCCGGCGCGCTGTGCCTGTTCCTGCGGCAGGTGCGCGGGGGCCAGCAGTTTGCCGGTGAACTCGTCCGGTGACCTGACATCGACCAGGTTCCGCTTCCCGATCGAGTCAACGACCTCGTCGCGCATCGCCCGCAGCGACGAGTCCTGCTCCGAGGCCTGATAGGACGTCCGCGGCCGCTGCGGAACCGCGGTGACCATCTCGCGGGATTCCAGCTCCCACTTCTTGCGGCCGCCGTCGAGGAGCTTGACGTTGCGGTGCCCGTACAGCCGGAAGTACCAGTAGGCATAGGCGGCGAACCAGTTGTTGTTGCCGCCGTAGAGAACGATGGTGTCGTCGTTGCTGATTCCGCGCTCCGACAGCAGTTGCTCGAAGCCGTGGCGGTCGACGAAGTCGCGGCGGACCGGATCCTGCAGGTCCTGCTTCCAGTCCAGCTTGATGGCGTTGCGGATGTGCCCCTTGTCGTAGGCGGTGGTGTCCTCGTCCACTTCGACCAGGACCACGCCCGGGTCGTCGAGGTGGTTTTCCACCCAGTCGGCGTCCACCAGGACGTCAGAGCGGCTCATGCGGCTACCTCCTTGTCAGGCTCTGGCGTCGCTGCCTTCTGCTGGCGCGGCCAGATTCGGCGAATAATCACATACATCTCGCAGCCCAGGCACAAGCCGAAGGCCGCGTTGAGGAACGCGGCGGCGAAGCCTGCCGCGGCAGCGGCCATGCCGAGCGGCATGAGACCGGTCGCATACCCGATCACCCCGATGATGCTGACGACCAGGCCGACGCCCTGGGAGAAGCGGGGCGGGGCCGCGTCCTCCATTTCCCGGGGCGGGCCCAGCCGCGGCCTGACCAGCCAGCGGTAGATCAGGCCGTACGGCGCGTACGACAGGCCGAGCACAGTGCCCACCCCGAACACGACCGCCTGCGCTGCCAGCAGCCACGCGCTGCCCGTGACGAGGACCGCCGCGAGGACGACGGCGGACAGCGCAGCGCTGAAGCGCTGCCCCCGTGGATCGATCCTCATGCCCGCAGCCACCTCTTCCTGCAATTCCGGTCTGGGTAACTTGTCCGTGTCCGGCCATCTGCCGGCCTCAGGGAGCACTCGCGGCCTCCGCGCGGCAGGATCTGGCCTTTGCCGGGACCTCATCAGGCCGCCTCCCCGGCCTGCGACGGCCCGGCCGGAGTGACCGGCGATCAGGCGGTCTGGCGCCGGCGCGGCGGCCCGGGACACAACGCCGTCGCCACGCGGCAGTAATCAACGGTGCGCCGCCTGGTCAGCGGCGCTGGCGCACGCCAGGCTGGCGTTCCCCAGGCAGGCGGCCTGCCAGCGGCAGCGGCGATGGGCATAGGCATGATGCTATGTGTGCCCATGCCAGAAGTCACTTTCCGTCCATCCGGTAGCTCTTGGCTGGCCCACGCTAGCAGGTACCGGCCGGATGGCTCATGCCTGGGCTGACAGATCACGGCGCTCCCTCCGCTGCGGCCAGGGCGACGGCGTCGGCGACCTCGGCGCGGCGCGGCAGCCCGCTGGCCCGGCGGGCGATCCGCCCGCCCGGGCCGAGCACGAACACAGTCGGGGTCCGCCGGACATCAAGCTGCTGGGCCAGGTCCGTTCGCGCGGCCACGTCGATCTCGACGTGCACTATGCCGTCTCCGCGGCCGGCCACATCGGCAAGCAGTTGCCTCGTAGCCCGGCACGGGGCGCAGAAGGCAGAGGAGAACTGCAGCAAAGTAACCCGGGTGCCGAGCGGCTGGCCCAGGTCGGCCTCGGTCAGCCGCCGCGCCGGTGACTCCCGCATCCGGCCATCACGACGGCGCCAGGCGAATCCGACGACGGTCCCGAGAACGAGGACGGCGCCAAGCACCACCACTCCGGCTGCCACGACCCCTACAGCACGGCCCGGGCCAGCCGCATTCCCGGGCGCCGCGCCGTCGCGAGCCCGGCAGTCCTCGAGCGCGCCCGGCAGAGCTCCAGCCTGCTGTGCGACGGCCTTGGCCCCCTACGTGACACCCCGGTGCCGGCGTCTACGCCGCGGACACGGTGGCAAGCACCTGCCCGCCCGCTGTCACCTCGAAGCTGTGCAGGTTGGCGTCGGTCAGCGATGTCGAGGCCGGGTACCAGACAGGCCAGCCCGGGTAGTTCACCCGCCAGCCGCCCACCACCCAGTGGTGGCCCTGGTTATCGGTGACCTGGAACTCGCAGACCGTCCCGGACCGGATGCCCGAGACATGCACGGTCATGGTGGTTCCCCACGGCCTTGGTGCGTACCTTACGGTCAGGATCGCCCCGGTGCGGGAGTTCATCGCGGAGACCGTATGCCAGGCGGGCTCTCGATGCCCCACAGCGACATGTTGCGGTCCAGCCTGGCCGGAATGCAGCAAGGTCGCCCCGGCCGCGCCCGCCCCCAGCGCCAGCACCACTACCGCGGCGGCCGCCGCCAGTTCGCGCCAGCGGGAGACCCGCCGTGACCGCGCCGTTCGCGCTAGCAGGGACGGCAGCAGGTTTTCCGGTGGTGTCTCCCACGCGGCGGCGTCTGCGTCGCCCATCGCCAGCCGTTCCGCCTCGGCAGTTGGCACCCGGCGCAGCAACGCCGGCAGCCCGGCCAGGCTGGCGAGTTCCTCACGGCAGTCGGCGCAGGTGGTCAGGTGCTCGTCCACCAGCGTGCGGTCGCCGGGCTCGATCGCGCCCAGCACGTAGACGCCGAGCGCATGCCGGATCTCACGGCAGTCCGCGGCGGCGCTCATGGCGCAAGCCCCCGTTCTTCCAAGGCCAGCTTGAGTGCCCGCAGCGCGTAGAACGCCCGGGACTTGACGGTACCCGCCGGGATGCCTAGCACGACGGCGGCCTCGGCGACGGACCGTCCCAGATAGTAGGTCTCCAGCAGGACCCGTCGATGCTCAGGCCGGAGCGTGGCGAGCGCGTCGGCCACCGCCCATGATTCGAGCACACGGTCAGCCTCGTCGGGAACGGGGACAAGTTCAAGCGCACCCTCGCCCACCTCCAACGGCCGTGCCTTCCTTGCCCGGTGCGCGTCAACCGCGAGGTTGCGCGCGACCGCGAACAGCCAGGGCCTGGCTGGGCGCTCCGCGA
>DAITAE010000494.1:0-3907 GCA_036824445.1 Streptosporangiaceae bacterium
GGCGCCGAACTGCTGGGTGGTGGTGAGAATTCCGGCCGCCGCGCCAGCCCGCTGCGGCGGGACGTGAGTGAGCGCCGCGCCGATCAGCGAGGGCAGCGCGATGCCTTGCCCGGTTCCGATCAGCACGGTGGCCGGTGCGAGGTCCCAGCCGGTCAAGCTGGCCCCGTAACGGGCGCCGGTGATGGCCAGCGCGAGGGTGCCGAGCGTCGTGATGCAGGCCCCCAGGGTGATGGATCGCGGCCCCAGGCGGGCCGAGAACCGCGGGCTGAGGATCGACATGATGGTGAACGCCGCGGCCAGCGGCAGTGCCTCGATACCGGCACGCAGCGGCGGCTGGCCGAGCCCCACCTGGAGGGCTCCACAAGGCCCAGGCCCGGAGCCCAGGCCACAAACGCTCAGTAATAGCGCTAACAATGTGCAGAAGAATGACACTAGGTAATCGCGTCAACGGAAAGTAGTCTATGGCCGGATCTCGATGCTCATCGAAGATTCGACCGTCGTCGAACGTACTACACCCATCGAACTAATCGCAACCGTGGGCTATGCTCGGCAGCGTGATCGATGACGGGGTCGAGCCCGCGGCGGAGGAGATCCAGCTGCCGCGGGTGCTCTCCGCGCTCGCCGATCCGCACCGGCTGGCGGCCGTGCGGTTCGTCGCGCGCCACGGCGAGTCCTGGTGTGCCCAGGTCATCCAGGAGGCCGGGCTGCCCATGACCAAGCCCACTTTCTCCCACCATCTGCGCATCCTGCGCGAGGCGGGGATCGTCACCAAGCGGATCGAGGGCACCAGGGGCTACATGTCCCTGCGCAAGGCAGATCTGGACCGCCGCTTTCCCGGCCTGCTCGACTCCGTTGTCAGCGCCGACACCGAACCCGCGGCGTAACGCTCGCGCTATCCAGGCAAGGGGAGGGTATCGCCATGAACGCACACTGGCCCGTGCCAGCAGGGCTGCACACGGCCTCGCTCCAGCTGCCCGTCGAGGGTGTGCTGCCCTCCTTCGACGGCGCGACCGGGTGGCTCAATTCGCCGCCGCTGACACCAGCCGACCTGCGCGGGAAGGTCGTCCTCGTCGACTTTTGGACCTACACCTGCATCAACTGGCTGCGCCAGCTTCCCTACGTCCGCGCGTGGGCCGAGAAATACGCCGGCCAAGGGCTGGTGGTGATCGGCGTGCACACACCCGAGTTCCCGTTCGAGAAAGACGCCGACAACGTCCGCCAGGCCGTGCAGGACATGAGGGTCACGTACCCGGTCGCAACCGATAACAACTATGCGGTGTGGCTTGCTTTCGACAACCACTACTGGCCCGCCCTCTACTTCGCCGACGCGCAGGGGCGTATCCGGCATCATCACTTCGGCGAAGGCGAGTATCAGCAGTCCGAAATGGTTATCCAGCAACTGCTGGCCGAGGCCGGAGCCAGCGACATCAGCCGGGAACTGGTCTCGGTCGATGCCCGCGGTATAGAAGCCGCCGCCGACTGGGCCAGCCTGAGATCGCCGGAAAACTACACCGGCTATGAGCGCACCGAGAACTTCTCATCCCCCGGCGGCGCCGTACCAGGCAAGCCCCACGGCTACACCGCCCCGGCGGAGCTGAGGCTCAACCACTGGGCCCTGTCGGGTGACTGGACGGTGGGGGACCAGGCCGTCACTCTCAACACCGCCGACGGGCAGATCGCCTACCGATTCCACGCCCGCGACCTTCACCTCGTGATGGGACCGGCAACACCGGGAACCTCCATCCGGTTCCGCGCGCTGATCGACGGGCAGCCGCCGGGCCCGGCGCACGGGACCGACGTCGACGGCGACGGCAACGGCACGCTCACCCAGCAGCGGGTTCACCAGCTCATCCGCCAGCAGGGCCCTGTTACCGACCGCACGTTCGAGATCACGTTCCTCGATCCTGACGCCCAGGCCTTCTCGGTCACCTTCGGCTAGGCCAGAGCGAAGCAGCGTAACGTGCCGGGCGCGCTGGCCAAGCAACCAGGCCAGGGCCCTGGCCTGCCAGCGTTTACGGCTGGTAGGGGTCACGGTTGCCGGCCGGCGCCGACGCCGCGGCCGAGATGCGCGGGCCGCTCCAGCGAAGCGTGCGCGGACAGCAGCGCCGCGACGACCGCCCACCGGTCCGGCGGCATCGCGGTCACCTCGCCCGCTGCCTGGTCGACGTGCAGGTAGAAGTACTCCCCGGTGGCGATCGTGACCCCCTCGCCGCGGCGCAGCAGCGTGTGCACCCGCATCCGCTTGGCGTCGGCGCTCACCAGGAGGCTCGCGGCCTCGATCACGTCGCCCTGTCTGGCCTCCGCCAGGTAGCGGATGTGGCTTTCGACGGTATACATCGCCCGGCCCGTGGCCACCCGGTAGGCCTCGCTGAGGCCGAGGTGGGCGAGTAGCGCCTCGTTCGCCTCGCTCAGCACGATGGCGTAACCGGCGTCGTGCAGGTGGCCGTTGTAGTCGATCCACTCCCCGCGGACCTCGGTCCGGTACTGCGCGTATGGACCGGCGGGCCCAGCGGGGTCAGGCACGCCGGTGCTTTTCGATCAGCAGTAGCAGGTCGGCGAGGAAGTCGTCGCGCCGCCGTTCCAGCTGCTGGACGGTCACGTCGCCGACGGACTCGCCGACTCCGGTGACGTCCCGGTCACGGAGCTGCGGGGTGAGCTCGGGGGCGGTGAGCCGGGTCCAGGGCTGGAGCAGCGCCGGGCCGAAGTGGTCGAGCGTGTGCGCCATCCCGCCCTGGCCGCCGCCCAGATGGAACGTCAGCATCGGGCCCATCTGTGCCCACCGCAGCCCCGGCCCGTAGGTGATCGCGTCGTCGATCTGCTGGACGGTCGCCTGCCCTGAGGCGATCATGTGCAGTGCCTCGCGCCACAGCGCCTCCTGCAGCCGGTTGCCGACGAAGCCGGGCACCTCGCGGTCCATGGTCAGGCAGACCTTGCCGGCGCGGGTGTAGAACTTCTCCGCCCACGCCACGGCCGCCTGGTCGGTGCACCGCCCGCCGACGATCTCTACCAGCGGGATCAGATACGGCGGGTTGAACGGGTGGCCCACCACGAACCGGCCCGGTGCCGTGGCCCGGGCCGCCATGTCGCTCATAATGAACCCGGACGTGCTGGAGGCGACGACGACACCGGGCGGCGTCACGGCGTCGAGCTCGGCGAGCAGCGCGACCTTGACGTCGAGGACTTCGGGGGCGGACTCCTGGACGAACTCCGCGCCGCCAGCCGCCTCGGCGAGGCCGCCCGCGAACCGCAGCCGGTCCAGTGAGGCGGCGGGGCCCAGGCCGAGCCGCTCGAGCACCGGCCAGGCACCCTCGACGAGCGCCGCCAGCCGTTCCGCCGCGCCCGGGGCCGGGTCCCACGCGACGACGTCGTACCCCATCCGCAGAAAGTGCGCGGCCCACCCGGCGCCGATGACGCCGGTGCCGACGACGGCGACGGTCTGGACGGCCTCGGGCGGCGGGTACCCGGCCTCGCTCACCAGCCGACCTGGTCGAGGCCCTTGAGCCCGAGGATCTCGCGGGCGTCGGCTGGGGTGGCGACCTCGAGCGACAGCTCGCCGAGGATCCGCACGATCTTCGCGACCTGCTCGGCGTTGGACTCCGCGAGCCGGCCCTTGCCGATGAACAGGCCGTCCTCCAGTCCCACGCGCACGTGCGAGCCCATGCACGCGGAGGCGGTGATCATGTTGAACTGATGCCGGCCGGCGCCCAGCACCGACCACTGCACGTCGCTGCCGAACAGCCGGTCCGCCGTGGTCTTCATGTGCGCGATGTGCTCGACCTCGGGACCGATGCCGCCCATCACGCCCATGATCGTCTGCAGGAAGATCGGCGGCTCCACCAGGCCGAGCTGATGGTAGTAGGCCAGCGTGTAGAGGTGGCCGACGTCGTAGGCCTCGTACTCGAAGCGG
>DAITAE010000495.1:0-2035 GCA_036824445.1 Streptosporangiaceae bacterium
CCCGCGGCGTCGAGATCATGATGGGCTTCTACCCGCTGCTCGACCGCGCGCCCAAAGGACGCAACGAGAGCGACTCTGAGGAGTTCTGGATTCGCCGCCACGACGAGTACTAGCGGGGCTTCGCCCTGCCCGATGAGGCGTGCCAGCGGTCGCTGGGGTGAGCGGAAAGGGCTCCGGTCAGAGCGAGACGGTGACACGCCGTGTCCCGTTATCGGCCGCCGGTGGCGGCGGCGGTTGGCCTGCGTGGCCTGTCTGACCAGAGCCTGTTATGACGCCACCGCGTACTGCCGCGGATGTTCTTGCTGATCATGTGGCGTTCGAGGTCGAGGAGACCGACCGGGTGTGCAGTGCGCTGCGGTATCAGTGATGTTCTTGCTGATCAGGTGGCTCATCAGGAAGCTGCGGCGCCCCGCTGCGCCCGCCAGCCTCCCGGCCGAGACGCCGGCTGCGCCGCCTGGACAGGACCAGCCTGCGGCCCGCACCAGCACGGGCGGCTTCGCGACAGCACAGCGGACGCCGGCATCGCGCGCGGCCAGCCGCGGCCCGGCGCTGTTGCCCACGGTCTCAGCAAGCGCTTCGGCGACCGGGTGGCGTTCAGCGACGTGTCCTTCGAGATCGGCTACAGCGAGGTGTTCGGCTTCCTCGGGCCGAACGGCGCCGGGAAGACAACCACGGTGCGAACCTCAGCACCCTGATCGCGCCGACCTCGGGCTCGGCAACGGTCGCCGGAACCTCGCTCACACCGAGAACGGAGTGCAGATCCGCCGCGGGATCGCGGTCATGCCCGAGTCTCCGGGACTTGACCTGCGCCTGAGCGTGGCCGAGAACCTCAGATGCTTCGCTGACCTGTGCGAGGTGCCCGACGCCGGCGGCCGCATCGACCGCGCTCAGCGCGCCGTGAATCTGGCCGACCGGGCGCACGATGCTTGCGGCACGCTGTCCAAGGGGCTGCGTCAGCGGGTTGCCCTGGCCCGGGCGCTGCTGCCCGACCCGCAGGTGCTGTTCCTCGACGAGCCGACCGCCGGGCTGGACCCGGTCGCCGCCCGCGACGTCCACGACCTGATCAACGCGCTCCGGCAAAGCGGGGTGACGATCTTCCTCACTACCCACCGCCTGGAGGAGGCCGAGCGGCTCTGCGACCGTGTCGCCATCATGAACACCACACTGCGCACGATCGGCCGGCCTGGCGAGCTCCGTGACCGGCTGTTCGCCAGGACGCTGACGGTCGCGACCCTCGAGCCGCTGCCTGACCCGGGCCGGGTCTTCGCTGCCCTGCCGCCGTTGACGGCTGGCGCCAGGACGGCCCGGCCCGCTACGTCCTGGCCATCGCCGACCCGGCCGTCGCCGCTCCCGCCGCCACCCGGGCTCTCGTGGAAGCCGGCGCTGACGTGCTGTCGGTCGGCGAGTCGTGCCACTCCCTCGAGGACGTCTACCTCGAGCTGATCAGCGAAGACGAGGAGGCACGCCGCAGATGAGCGCGAGCCGCAGGCGCATGCGCGCCATCTACCGCAAAGAGCTCCGCGAGTACCGGCGCAAGGCCTCAGTTGTCTGCCGGGTGGCCGTGTTTGGCCGCTTCCGCCCGTGCTGGGCCGTTACAGTCGTGGGCACCGGCTGCCTGCCGGGCTGGTTTCCGGCGGGATCGAGGAGGTGCCCGCCGCGTGGTGGATGAGATTCCGTTTGCGGGGCCGGGTACCTTATGCGGCGGCCGGGACGGGGGCAGGTAGCGGGCACGCTGGATCGGGTGCCGCGCTGGTGGCTGGCGGTGTGCGCAGCCGTGGCGGTCGTGGTGGTTGCTGCCGCTGCCCTGAGCGATTGGGGGGATGGCGGGCTGCTGGTGGGGCCGCTGCTGGCTATCCCTGTTGCGCTGGCGGGTATTGGTGCGCCATCCCTGCGCCGGCCGTTGGCCTGCGGCGTGGTCATGCTGGCCGCCGCCTTCGTGTTCGCCGCGTTCGCCCGCGGGTCGTTGCCGTGGATCGTGGTCCCGGTGCCGGTGATGGCCGTGACCGCGCTCACCGCGCTCGGTGTGGCGCTGACC
>DAITAE010000495.1:2135-3891 GCA_036824445.1 Streptosporangiaceae bacterium
CCCGGTGCCGGTGATGGCCGTGACCGCGCTCACCGCGCTCGGTGTGGCGCTGACCAAGCCCGCGAAGCGCGATCAGGCCAGCGTTGCGCCGGTGGAACAGAAGCTGGCCGACGTGACCTCGGTAGCGGAGGTGGTGCAGCGGGCGCTGCTCCCGCCGCTGCCGGAGCGGGTCGGCCCGCTGGAGCTGGAGGTGGTCTACCTGGCGGCCGCGGCCCAGGCCCGGGTCGGCGGGGACCTGTATGAGGTCGCCCGCACCCAGTTCGGGATCCGGCTGATCGTCGGCGACGCCCGGGGCAAGGGGCTGGATGCCGTGGAGACCGCGGCCGACGTGCTGGGCGTGTTCCGCGAGGTCGCCCACGAGGTCTACACCCTGGCCGAGGCGGCCCGGCGGCTGGATGCCAGCCTGGCACGCAGGCTGAGCGCGGGCCAGGCTCACCGCGGGCCCGGGGAGGAGTTCGTCACCGCGGTACTCGCCGAGATCGACCCGGCCGCCGGCCGCCTGACCATCTACAACTGCGGGCATCCCCCGCCCCTGTTGCTCTCACTTGGCGGCGGTGACCGCCAGACCAGCCGCCGCAGCCGCAACGGCCAGGGCGCACCAGCGGTGACCAGCGTGGAGGTACCCTCCCCGGCGCCGCCGCTGCGGCTGCTGCCGCTGGGCGATGGCAGCGCCGCTGGGCGGACGCTGCCCTTTCCACCGGGCGGCGCGCTGCTTTTTTACACCGACGGCGTGACCGAGGCCCGCAACCCGCGCCACCGGTGCTATCCCCTGCCCGCCCGCCTCCGTGAGCTCGCCGCGGCCAGCACCGACGGTATCCGCCCCGACCTGCTCCAGCGTGTGCGTGACGATCTGTTCCGCCACACCGGCGCGCCACTCGACGACGACGCGGCGCTGGTCCTGGTCAGGGCCCCAGCCGTCTGGGGCAACCCGGCGCCACAACCAGCGGAGGCAACAGCGCCGTAGCCGCCCAGATGACCCACCGCGCCGACCTCACGCCGAGGGTGTTCAGTTCTGCGTCACGTTCGGTAGCCGCCCTCACCCGGCGCTTGACAACCGTATCCGCTTGTTCTGCGCGCCAGCTACTGCCCGGTGCTGCGCCGGCGGTGCCGTTCGGATGAGTTGATCTGTCGCGCCCTTGAAGCGGCGGGCGTGCTCGGAGACTGCCGGAATTTGCGCCGGGCTTTATGTGGTTGCTGTCATGCCGGTCAGGGCGGCGCTGGCCTGCCATAGCCGGGCGGCTGCTGTGGTGTCGTAGGAGGCCTTGCTGGAGGTCGTGGGTTTGCGGTTGGCGTAGTACCGGCCGGTGACGCCCTCGACCTGGGGTGAGGAGGCGAGGTAGACCGGGGTGAGGGCGCCTTGGGCCGGGGTCTTCATGAACAGGCGCGCCACCCGGATCATGGCGGCCATGTGCGCTGCCTGGTCTTCGGCGCCGAAGCTGGTGCGGACCACGCCGGGGTGGCACACGGTGGCGGTCACGCCGGTGCCGTCCAGGCGGCGGGCCAGCTCGTAGGTGAACATCACGTTGGCCAGCTTCGACTGGCTGTAGGCGCGCTGCCCGGAGTAGTTCTGCTCGCCCTGCAGGTCGTCGAAGTCGATGCGGCCGCTGGCGTGGGCGCCGGAGGAGACGGTGACGACCCGGGCGGGTGCGCTCGCGGTGAGCCGGTCCAGCAGCAGGCTGGTCAGCAAGAACGGCGCGAGGTGGTTGAGCGCGAAGGTGCGCTCCAGGCCGTCGGCGGTGAGGTGCCGGTGAGCCCA
>DAITAE010000496.1:0-3875 GCA_036824445.1 Streptosporangiaceae bacterium
CTCGGGGTCGAGGTTGTTCATGAGCATCCGCATGGCCGCCTCCTGCGGCCAGCCCTGACAGGTGAGTGCGGTGCCCCGGGGGGCGCGGACCGGGCGCGGGCCGGAGGTGGGCCGGCCCACGGGGGTGGCGGCAGCCATCGGCAGCTCCTCATCGAGTCAGCCTGCAGGCCCGGCGAGATCGCCGGCCTGAGGGTTCATCATCCCCCGGGAGGCCCTGGCCTGTCCTGCTCCAGGGCTCCAGGTCGGCGAGCGGCTAGGCCGCGGCGGGTGTCCGGGACGCCCCGCGGGTGCCCGGGACGGCCGGTGCGTGCCTGCGATGCCGCAGGGGATGCCCGGGATGCCGCGGCGGGTGCCCCGGATGCGGCGGCGGCTGCCCGGTGCCGTGGCAGGTGCCCCCAATGCGGCGGTAGGTGCCCCGGATGCCGTGGCAGGTGCTGTGGAGGGCGCTACGGACAGCTGGAGGCGGCCGGAGTACCGCGGGTGCCGTGGAGTGCACCGGCGAGGATGGCCTGAATGTCGGCCTCGGTCGGCGGGCGCGGCGCGTTGGCCAGAACCTCATCGTCGAGGGCGTCGCTGGCGATGGCACCGAAATCCGCGGCGGTGATTCCGAAGTCGGGCAGCCGGTGCGTCATCCCGACCCGGTCGGCCAGCGCGGTGACCGCGTCGATCGCCGCGGCCGCGTTCCACGCGGCACCGCGCGCGGTATCCCCCGCGCCGAGAGCGAACGCCATCGCGGCGAGGCGCTCCCGGCAGGCAGGGAGATTGAAGCGGAGCACCCCCGGCAGCACCATCGTCAGCGCCACCCCATGGGCGACGTCGAACCGCCCGCCGAGCGAGTGGCCGATGGCGTGGCAGACGCCCAGCCCGGTGCTGGCCATGCCGACGCCGGCCAGATGGGCGGCGAGCAGCATCTGGGATCGCGCCTCCCGGTCGCCGCCGTCGGCGACGGCCCGCGGCAGGTACGCCGCGATCATTCGGATGACCTGCAGGGCGATGCCGTCCGACCAGGGATTGGCGCGGCTGGACATGCAGGACTCCAGCGCGTGGGTCAGGGCATCCATCCCGGTGGCGGCCGTCGCCCCGGGCGGCAGGCCGGCCGTGAGGTCGGGGTCGAGGATCGCAGCGGCCGGCCGCGAGCTGGCGTGACCCACGTAGAACTTCCGGCGCGTCGCCGGATCGGTCACCACCGCGAACGCGTTCGTCTCCGCCCCGGTGCCCGCCGTGGTCGGCACCGCCACGATCGGCAGGGCCGGGCGGGCGAAGTCGCGGCGGTAGTCGAGGCCCCGGCCGCGCTGCGGGTTGACGGCGGCGAGCGCGATGCCCTTGGCCGCGTCGATGGCGGACCCGCCGCCCACCGCCACCACCGCTACCCGGCCGGCCTCTGCCACCCGGCATGGCGCCCCCACCCGCTCTGGCTTCCCGGCCACGCCTGCCTCCGCCACCCAGCCCGGCTCCCCAGCCCGCCCCGGCTTCCCCGCCACGCCTGCCTCCGCCGCCCGGCCGGCCTCGGCCGCCAGTCCGGCCACCGCGTCGGCCCCAGCCGCCACGTCGTCGGTGCTGGGGTTGGGCCGCACCCCCGCGAAGACGGCCGCCGTTACCCCGTCCGCGGCGAGCACGTCCCGCACCCGGGCGACGACCGGCGAGCCGGCCAGCGCCGGGTCGGTGACGATGACGGCCGCGGAACTGCCCATGCCGCGCACCAGCCCGGGCAACTCGCCGATGGCGCCCGCGCCGAAGTGGGCGGCGGGCATCGGGGTGAGCACGAAACGTGCGCCAGCCAGGGGGGAGAGCATGGTCACTCCTGCGGAGGCGGCGCGGGCCGCAGGCGGAGGGGAGTGGCGGTGAGGTCCTCGAGCAGCTTCATCGGGAGCATCTGGCCGCCGTCATCCCCGTACTGCGCGCGCGCCCGCCGGTAGATCTGCTCAACCATGGCGCTCATCTCGGCCGGCACGCCGGTCTGCCGGGCGAGGTCGACCGCGAGCCCCAGGTCCTTGCACGCGAGCGCGAGCGCGAAGGAGTCATCGAAGTCGCCGCGCTCCAGCACGCTCAGCACGTCGTGTTCGAGGAAATGACTGGCGGCCGCGCTAGCGAGCAGCGACCGGCGCAGCGTCGCCACGTCAACGCCGGCCCTGACCCCGATGGTCAGCGCCTCGGCGGTGAGGCTGACGTAAGCGAACCAGAGCAGGTTGAGCATGAGCTTGACGGTGTACCCGGCACCGTGCGATCCGACATGCAGGATCCGCTCCCGATCCCCCATGGTCTCAAGCAGCGGCCGCAGCCGCTGGTAGTCCTCGGCGGGTCCGCCGACGAAGATCTGCAGCGTGCCGTCCCTGGCGCCGGTGACCGCGCCGGCGACCGGCGCATCCAGGATGGCCGGCCCGCCGGAGCCGGCGAGGGCTCGCACCCGGTCCGCCACCGCCGGGGCGCTGGTGGACATGTCGATCCAGGTGGCGCTGGCGGGCAGGCCAGCGAGCAGGCCGTCGGGCCCGAGCAGGACCTCCTCCACCTGGCTGGGCCCCGGCAGCATGGTGATGACGACGTCGCGATCCGCTCCTGCCTGGCGGGGCGATTCCGCCCATGCCGCGCCCGCGGCCAGCAAGCCCGCGGCGGCGTCCGGGCGTACGTCGTGGACCACCAGGTCATGGCCGGCGGCCAGGACGTTCCTGCTCATCGGCGCGCCCATGTGGCCAAGGCCAATAAAGCCGACTTTCATGGTCTCTCCAGAAATGCGAAGCGGGGTGATCCCGGTGACGGCGCTGGGCGGCATGTCCGGCTGGCCATCAGCGCAGAGCCCAGCGGGTGACGGCGGATTCGTCGATTTCCACGCCGAGCCCGGGCTGCGCGGGCACCGTGAGGTATCCGGCGGAGTCGATGAGCAGCGGCTGGCACAAGAAGAAGTCGCGCCGGCGCTCGGTCCAGCCGGGCGGGTCGTAAGGGAACTCGACGTAGGGCCCCCCACCGACGCCGGCCGCCACGTGCAGGTTGGCGATCAAGCCGAGCCCGTTCGTCCAGGTGTGCGGGGTGAACCAGCAGTGCCGCAGCTGCGCGAACTCAGCGACGGTCCGCGCCCTGAGCATGCCGACGGACAGGACGGCGTCCGGCTGCACGATGTCGAGCGCACCCGCGGACACCGCGTCCAGTAGCTCAGCGGGGGTGCGGGCCATCTCACCTCCCGCGACCCGGATCCCGGTCTGCTCCCTGAGCAGGCGCATGCCCGCCAGGTCGCCGCCGGGCAGCGGTTCTTCCAGCCACAGCACGCCCAGTTCGCAGAGCTCACTGGCCAGCCGCCGCACCGCAGCGGCGTCGAGCGGGGGAGAGATGTCGCCGGGCATCCGCCACCACTGGTTGAGGTCGACCATGATCTCGATGCCGTCCCCGGCCGCGGCGCGCACCGCGCGGACGGCGGCCAGCCCCGCCGCGACGTCGGCCCGGTCGATCCGGATCTTCACCGCCCGGAAACCGGCTTCCTGCGCCGCGAGCACCGCGTCGGCCCGCTCGCCCGGGCCCGTCAGCGCACCCAGCGACGCGTACGCCGGAAGGCGCGTGCAGGCCCCTCCGAACAGGGCGGACACCGGCTGCCCGCAGGCCTTCCCGATGATGTCCCACAGGGCCGCCTCCAGCGGCCAGTAGCGCCCGGCGTGGAAGTTGATCGTCTCGATCGTCCGCACGTGGCGCGCGATCGCGAGGGGGTCGCGGCCGATAAACAGGTCCGCGAACGCGGCGAAACCGTCCATCGTGTCGCCGGAGCCGAACCCGGTGATGCCCTCGTCGGTCTCGACGCGGACCAGGGTCGCGTCGAAATGGCGTCGCGGGACCGGGTCCCAGGCCGCGCGGAACGGCGGATCCAGCGGAAGCCGCATCCGGTCCAGCCGGAT
>DAITAE010000497.1:0-3864 GCA_036824445.1 Streptosporangiaceae bacterium
CCTACTGCTTAGGAGGCAGTCGCTCTATCCACTGAGCTATCGGGGCCCGGCGAGCCGGTCGGCCCGACCAAGCCTAGGGCATGTCACGAGCGGGTATCCTGCTGGACCGTGCCCAGGGGCCGCGCGCGCCGCCGCAACGGGGGCCTAGGGGTTGGCAGTTCTGGCAGCGACCGGAGGACAGGAGCAGAGCGCCGTGCAGGTACGAGATGTCATGACCGAGGCGACCATCACCGAGTCCGCGGCGGACACTCTCAGGGCGGCCGCCGAGCGCATGTGGCGGAACCAGACGGGGTCACTGCTGGTCGTGGACGATGACCGGCTGACGGGCATCATCACCGAACGCGACGTGCTGCGGGCGGTGGCTCTCGGCGTCGACCTGGGCGCCGCTACTGTCGATGAGGCGATGACGGTGGAGGTGTTCACCGTGCCGCCGGACATGTCATTGCGGGAGGCGGCCCGGGAGATGGCGGCACGGTGGATCCGGCACCTGCCGGTGGTGGAAGAGGGGCGGCTGCTCGGCGTGGTCAGCATGCGCGACGTCACTGGGGTCTTCGCAGCGTTCGCTCCCGGCGGCGTCAGCGTGGAGCACGAGTTCGATCAGCTGGTGCGGGAGCGGCGGCTCGCCCGCATCGAGCACGGCGACCTCGACTGAGGCAGTCGATCACGGGAGCTCGAACGGCAGTGTGATGCCGCTGAGCGCGTCGGGGCACGGGCAGCGGCGCTCGGGTGGCAGTGCAGCGATGATCGACAGGACGAGCTCACGCAGCCGGGCCACGTTCTCCCCGAACGCGCGGAACACCTCTTCCTGGGTGACGCCCTCACCTTCGGCAACGCCCGCGTCGGTGTCGGTGACGAGGCTCAGCGACGTATAGCACAGGGCAAGTTCTCGCGCCAGAACGGCCTCCGGGTGGCCGGTCATGCCGACCAGGGTCCAGCCCTGTGCGGCGTACCATTGCGATTCCGCGCGGGTGGAGAACCTGGGGCCGTCGATCACCACCAGCGTGCCGGAGTCCTCGACGTCCCAGCCCGACGCCCGTGCCGCCGCAGCCGCCTCAGCCCGGCCCCGCGGGCAGTAGGGGTCCGCGAACGGCACGTGCACGGCGCGGTCGGCGTCGTAGTAGGTCTGGTCGCGGCCGGTGGTCCGGTCCACGATCTGGTCCGGGATGATGAGGGTGCCCGGCCGGAGGGCAGTGGTCAGCGAGCCTACGGCGCTCGGCGCCAGCACCTGGCGGACACCCAGCGAGCGCAGGGCCCAGAGATTGGCGCGGTAGGGGATGCGGTGCGGCGGGAACCGGTGATCACGGCCGTGCCGGGGCAGGAACGCGACCTGCCGCCCGGCTACCTCGCCGACCACGATCGTGTCGCTGGGCGCGCCGAACGGGGTCTCGGCCTTGATCTCCTCGCCGGATGCCAGCAGCTCGTAGAAGCCCGACCCGCCGATGACGGCGATGCTCGGCTTGCCGGCCACCGGCTCAGGCTACCTTCGAGCCGGTTCCTGAACCGCTGCCGGCCTTCTCCGCCTTCTTCGCTGGCTTCGCCCCGTCCGATCCGGACTTGTCCGGCCCGGACTTCTCCGCCGAGGACCCCGAACCTGCGGCCGCCGACTCGCCCTTGCCGGCTGACCCGTCACCGGAGCCGCTCGCCTGCTTGTCCTTGTCCTTCGCTCCCGGCGGGCCCGAGCCGTTGCGGCTGTCGGTCCGGTAGAAGCCGGATCCCTTGAACACAATGCCGACGGGCGAGTACACCTTCCGCAGCGGCCCGCCGCATTCCTCGCACGTGGTCAGCGGGTCGTCGGTGAACTTCTGGACGGCCTCCAGCCGCTCGTCACAGACGGTGCACGCGTACTGGTACGTCGGCACTGGTTCCTCCTTGCGCGACGCTGGCACTCATGGCCACCGACTGCTAGATGTTAACGCAGATGACCCGCTCTCTAATCCAATCTCCCCGCGCCTGTTGCGCCGCCTACGTGGCCGGGAGGCTGGTGATCCCGGCCGAAGGGCGGGCGACGAGCCGCACCCGCTGGTCATGGCTGTCGGCGGGGACCTTGTCCAGCAGTTCGCCGTCGTAGATTAGTGCGATCGTGGGGACCTGGAGACCGACCCGGGCGAGGGCGCGGTCATAGCTGCCGCCGCCCCGGCCGAGCCGGACGCCGCCCCGGTCGACCGCCAAGGCGGGCACCACCACAAGGTCGGCCCGGGCGATCGCGTCCGGGCCGCGGGGCGGCTCTCCCGGCTCGGCGAGTCCCCGCGGGCCGGGGCGCAGGGAGTCGGGGCCCTCGTAGGAGGCCCAGTCCAGGTCGGCATCCGGGCGCAGCAGCGGAAGCAGCACATAGCTGCCGCGCTTCCACAGCGCGTAGACGAGGCCGTGGCTGTCGGGCTCGGAGGCGAGCGAGTAGTACGCGGCGATCGTGCCCGCCATCTGTACCTGCGGCAACTCCAGGATGGTGTCACGCAGGGCGCGCCCGGCCGCCGCTCGCTCATCCGGGCTGAGCCTCGCACGGGTCGCCAAAAGCCGCCGCCGCAGGGCGGCCTTCTCGCCGGTCACCCTGGCGCTAGCTGCGTCGGCCACGGCTCGTGCCCATGATCGTTTCAGTTCATCCTGCGTATGGGGCGCTATGTCACAGTGCCAGACTCCCATCCGGCCGGTCCATCCCCTCAGCTGATCATCGAGTGGACGATCCAGCGTTGAGTCCCGAACCAGGTGGACCAAACTGAAGGCTAGCGACAGCGGACCAGCTGAAGGCTAGCGACCAGAGGGGACCAGCTAGCCCTGCGAGATCCGTACCAGGTTGCCCGAGGGATCGCGGAACGCGCAGTCACGCGGCCCCCAGGGCTGGTCCATTGGCTCCTGCAGCACCTCGGCGCCGGATGCCCGCACCTTCTCGAAGAGCGCGTCGAGATCGTTGGTACGGAAGATGATCATCGGCAGAACGCCCTTGGTGAGCAGTTCCTGCAGGGTGTCGCCGTCGGCCTGGGACCGGCCGGCGTGCGGCTCCGAGATCACGATGTCAACGCCCGGCTGATCCGGGCTGCCGAGGGTGACCCAGCGGAATCCACCTGAGGCGACGTCGTTGCGCACCTCGAGGCCGAGCGCGTCGCGGTAGAAGCCGAGCGACTCGTCCGGGTCGTTGACGGTGACGTGGCAGTACTGGAGTGCGATGCTCATGCGGCCAACGCTAGGCGGCGGCTTCCCGCGCCGCTTCTCCATTCCTGCCCGGTATGTTCCTGGTCGGCCGGGTGCGCACCTTCGCCACGCACGCGGGCATGGCGGTCACGGAGTGGTGCTCCCGGCTGCGATACGAGCTCGGTGTCTCGCCGACGATCTCGGTGAAGCGCGAGCTGAACGAGCCGAGTGAGGTACAGCCGACCGTCATGCACGCGTCGGTCACGCTCATGCCGCCGCGCAACAGCGCCATCGCGCGCTCGATCCGGCGGGTCATGAGGTAGCTGTACGGCGTCTCGCCGTAGGCCGCCCGGAACTGTCGTGAGAAGTGTGCCGGCGACATGAAGGCGTGCCGGGCCATGGTCGGCACATCGAGCGGACAGGCGTACTCCCGGTCGATCAGATCCCGTGCCCGGCGCACGTGCGCGAGGTTGGCGAGTTCTTGCGGGGTCATAGCACGACGCTACCCCCGTGCGGCAGCCGACTATGACACCAGGCCGCCCGATCCCACCTGCTGACGGGCTGCGGCCGAAGGCGGACGACTCGATTAGGGTAGCGGCATGCCTACGTCAGCAGCAGTCAGGAAGGCGGTCATCCCTGCCGCGGGCCTGGGGACGCGCTTCCTGCCCGCAACCAAGGCGATGCCTAAGGAGATGCTGCCGGTCGTCGACACGCCCACCATCCAGTACGTGGTGGAGGAGG
>DAITAE010000041.1:0-5310 GCA_036824445.1 Streptosporangiaceae bacterium
CGGCGGCGAAAACCCCACGGGCACGTTGACCCGCCGCGCCTAAGAGAGGCGCGGAGGTGCCGGACCAACCCATGAACAGTGCAGATCTTTGCCCTCATGGGGCACGAATATGAACTACTGTCCGCTTGCGTCGCGGTCGGGGTGCAGGCTCGCGAGCAAGTCGTGCAGCTGGCCGAACAGCAGCGGCTCGGCCGCGATCGTCATTTCGGTGCTGGCTGGCCGCCCGGCCAGCCCGCCCAGCCTGGCACCGGCCTCGGCGGCGATGAGGCCACCGGCGGCGTAATCCCAGTGGTTCAGGCCCCGTTCATAGAAGGCGTCCACCCGGCCCGCCGCGACGGAGCACAGATCCACGGCTGCCGAGCCGCCGCGGCGGATGTCACGGACGCGGGGCAGCACCGCGGCGACCACCTCGCCCTGCACGGTCCGCCGCGCGGCCGCATACCCGAAACCGGTCGCCACCAGCGCTTGCGCCAGCGCGACACCGGTGTTGCACCGCAATGAGAGGGGGGTGGCGTCTCCGGCCAGCAGCCAGGCGCCCTCGCCCGAGACGGCGGCGAAGACCTCATCGTGGGCCGGCACGGTCACCACACCGGCCACCGGCGTCCCGTTCACCTCGGCGGCGATGCTGACCGCCCAGTCCGCCAGCCCGTAGAGGTAGTTGACGGTGCCATCCAGCGGGTCGATGACCCACCGCACCCGGCCCTGCCCCGACTCCCCGCCCTCCTCACCGAGGAACGCGTCGTCCGGCCGCCGCGCCCGCAGCCGCTCCGTGATCAGCACCTCCGCCGCCCGGTCCATCTCGGTGACCACGTCGGTCGGGCTCGATTTGGTGCTGGTCACCTCAGGCCTGCCCGACCGGCCCGGCGGCCGCTGGGCAGCCAGCATGCGGCCCGCCTCCATGGCGGTATCGCAGGCCAGGTCGAGCAGGGCCCGCGGAGTGTCGTCCGTCACGTGCTGCCCCCGGGCCGGCCCGCGCCGTGGGCGGCCCGCTGCGGGCAGCAGCCGTCGGGGCATCGGTCGGGCCCCGGTGCCATGACCCCGAGCGCGCGCTCGCCTGTCGGCCGCTCCCCCGGCGCGGGGACGGGGCCGCCCGCCCGTTCGCGCACCAATTCCGTGATCATGGATACAAAACGGGGGTGCGTGCCCGGTGTCGCTGCCCGCGCAAGCGGGAGACCGAGCCGCTGGCCCAGCTGCACGGCTTCCACGTCGAGGTCGTAGCGGACCTCCACGTGGTCGGAGACGAAGCCGACCGGGACTAGGACCGCGCCCGGCGCCCCGGAGACTGCGAGCTCGGCGAGGTGGTCACACACGTCCGGGCCGAGCCACGGCACCGATGGCGGCCCGCTGCGGCTCTGGTAGACAAGCCGCCACGGCCGCTCGCGGCCATCCGCGGCTACCGCCTCGGCGACCAGCCGCGCGGCCTCGACCAGCTGCGCCGGGTACAGGCCGCCGGCCGGGCCGCTGGCCGCGGCCATCGACTCCGGCAGGCTGTGCGCCGTGAACACCAGCGGGGCATCCGGCTGGGCGGCGGGCGGCAGCGATTCGATGGCCGCCCGGGTGGACTCGACGAAGGGGCCGATGAACCCGGGGTGGTTGAAGAAGTGCCGGATCTTGTCGATCGCTGGGGCGCCCGGGCCAACCTGCTGCCGGGCCGCCTCGATGTCGTCGAGGTACTGACGGCAGCTCGAATAGGACCCGTACGCGGAGGTCACGAAAGCGATCGCGTGCCGGACGCCGTCCGCGGCCATGGCTGCCACGGTGTCTGCCAGGTAGGGATGCCAGTTCCGGTTGCCCCAGTACAGCGGCAGGTCCAGCCCGCTCGCGGCGAAGTTCTTCCCGATGGCCGCGAGCAGGTCCCGGCACTGCTGGTTGATCGGGCTGACCCCGCCGAACCGGTCGTAGTGGTGGGCCACCTCGGCGAGCCGCTCACGGGGCACCGCGCGGCCGCGCGTGACGTTCTCCAGGAACGGCATGACGTCCGCTGGCCCCTCGGGACCTCCGAAGGAAACCAGCACGAACGCGTCGTAGTCCGCCATGCGACCATCAAACCAGCAGACACGGGCCCGGGTGGCCGCGCCGAGCGGTCAGCCGCACGCCGGCGCCGCGCGGCCGGGGTCAGCCGTAGACGCGCGCATACTGCCGGGCGAGCGCGAGCACCTCGGCCACGTACCAGCCGGCGTGGTTGTAGGCGAAGATGGCACGCGCGAGGCCGGCCGGGGTGCCGGCCCCGGCCGCGCACAGGTACCGGGCGGCCGAGGGAACCGCGTCATAGGGATCCATGACGTTCGGCGGGCCGGGCTCACCGAACGCGCTGATCCCCCATTCGCGCCACGTCGATGGCAGGAACTGCATCGGGCCGAGGGCGCCCGCGCTGGACGGGCCGTTGTTCGCCCCGAACCCGCTCTCGATCTGCCCAATGGCGGCGAGCACGGTCCAGGACAGGCCCGGGCAATAGCGGGCCGCCGACTCGCGGAACAGCTCGAGGTAGGACCTGGGCTTGTGGCCGGAGGTCGAGGTATCCACCGGAAGCCGCGGCTGGCGCAGGCCGACCACCCTCGCGCCGCGCCCCACGACGGCCCCGACCTCACGCTTGAGGGCCGGCATCGCGACGCCGGGCGCGCTGATCAGGGCGGCCACATTGTGGATGAGCCCGAGTGTGGCGGACGCCCGGTTGCTGACCACCAGATCCACGCCTCTGATTCCGAATGCGGAGGCGCCGCCGTAAGGCAGGGTGAGGCGGGAGGCACCCGCCAGCTGATAGCGGGTCCCGCGATGCAGCCGCAGCAGGTGGCGCGCCTGGCCGGAGGAAACGAAGTTCCCGGCGTCCAGTCTCGCCCACAGCCGCTGGTTGGAGGCCGTGCCCAGTGGGGTCCACGCCCGGAACTGCTCGGCGTTCACCCCGATCACGTTGACCTGCCGGCCGCGGACGCTGATGGCGGCGCCGTCCACCGCGAGCACGTCGCTCACCCCGCGAAGCTTCCCCAGCGCGGTGACATGGGCGACGCTGAGACCGTGTGGCTCGATCACGGCGAGGTCCGGCAGGACGATCTGCCGGAACCCGGAGCCTTTGCCGGCCTGCCCCTTGCCGGCGGGCCCCGTGCTGTCCGGCACCATGAGAGCAGGTATCGTGCTTCCCCGCAGTGCCGGCTTGGAACCGGGCTCGTGGGGCCCCGGCATGAGCGGCGCGATGGCCAGGACCACGGCCATAGTCCCGAAGGCCGCCGCACCGCGCCGTGCGCGCAGGCCGACGGCGGCCGGACGCGGCGCCCAGCGCCGCAGGAGGCGGCTCATCGCGAACAACCCTAACCGGAGAGCCGGTCCGACTGAAGGGGCACCCCGCAAACGAGCGGGGAACAGATGGCACGACCGGATGCGGTCAGGCGGGAGGGAAGAGACCATGCGGGCTCGGACGCGGCGGCCCGGCCCGGACGATGCAGGCGGCCACCGCAAACCGGCCAGCGAACCCGATGGCACAGCCTCCCGCGAACCCGCCCGCACCGCCCCCTGCGAACCCGGTGGCACCGCCGCTGGCGAACCCGCCGATACCGCTCCCAGCGAACCCGGTGGCACCGCAGCCGGCAAACCCCTTGGTGGACGGGGCGCCAACTCGTACCTGGAAATGCTGCGGCTGCCCGGCGCCCTGGCCTTCTCGGCATCGGGCTTCCTGGCCCGCATGCCGATGTCGATGTTCGGCCTGGGCACGGTCCTGCTCATCGCCGCCGTCACCGGCCGGTACGGTCTGGCCGGGCTGGTGGCGGCGGTCGGCTCAGTGGGCTACGCGCTGGGTGCACCGCAGTTTGCCAGGCTCAGCGACAAGTTCGGCCAGCGGAGCGTGCTACGGCCGCAAGTGGCCGTGTTCGGGGCCGCGACCGTCGCCTTCATGACGCTGGCCGAGATCCGCGCGCCGCTGGCCGCGATCATCGTATTCGGCGCGCTCGCGGGCGGCACCATGCCATCGGTGGGGTCGATGGTCCGGGCGCGGTGGAGCGTGCTGCTGGCGGGGACCGGCCGCCTGCACACCGCGTTCTCGCTGGAGTCGGTCGCCGATGAGATCATCTTCGTGGTGGGCCCGGCGCTGGTCACACTGCTCGCCACCGCCGTTTACCCCGCCGCCGGTCTGGGCGCCGCGATGGCCATGTGCGTGACGGGGACGCTGCTGTTCGCTGCGCAGCGACGCACCCAGCCACCGTTGCGCAGCCACCCAGTGCCGCGCGGCCGCACAGTGCCGCACGGCCACCCACCGCCACGCCGCCGGGTGCTGCGCCGCGCGCGGGCACCACTGCCGACCCGGGACGGCCGGATCCCGCCGACGCCCAAGCCGCGCCGTTCGGGCATCTGGACCGCCGTGCCCGGACTGGTGACGCTGGTCCCGGTCTACTGGTTCCTCGGCGCCATGTTCGCGACCATCGATCTGAGCACGGTTGCCTTCGCGGCCGAGCACGGGCACATCGCGGTGGCGGGGCTGGTGCTCGGCACCTACGCCTTCGGCAGCGCCGTGGGCGGCCTGTGGTACGGGACCCGGCACTGGCGGGCGCCGCTGGAGCGGCGGTTCGCGATGACCCTCGGCTGTACCGTGGCCGGGGTGGCGACGTTCTGGCTCATGCCGGGGCTCATGGCCCTGTTCGCGGTGATCATCGTCGCGGGGCTGAGCATCTCGCCAACCCTGATCGCCGGTTACGGCCTAATCGAGCGGCAGGCCCCGCCGGAGCGGCGGACCGAGGGCATGACCTGGCTATCGTCGGCGATCTCGGTCGGGGCGGCGACCGGCTCTCCCCTGGCGGGCCACCTGATCGACACCTACGGCGCGCGCTGGGGTTATCTGCTCGCCGCCGTCTGTGGCTCCGCCGCCGTGCTGACCGGCCTGGCCGGCCTGGGTCGGCTCCGGCGTCCCGGCGGGCCCGCCGACTCTGACCGCGTCGCCTCGGGGACCGGGCGTGCCGTGGCCGGGCGGGCCCTGGGATAAGGTCCCGGCATGCCCGAAATGGCCGGGCATACTTCGGCGGCGCAGAGGTTGTACTGACCGCGGTGGGTGGTCGCCGCACCGAGGTACGTGCTCCCGGCGCCGCCGGTGCGGAACGGTGCCCGATAGCCCGGTGCCCCGGTCGCCTGGTGCCAGGCATACGCGCTGGCGTTGGAGGAAGGGGTACGACATGGAGCGGACAGGAACGGCCAAGCCGGTCGCACCGGGCTTCAGCCGGCCGGCGGACCGCGGACGACGCCCGGCGGCCTGCGGACGACACCCCGTCCCCCGGGCGGATAAACCCGGCCAACCCAGCGCCGACCAGGCTAGTCTGCGATCATGAGTCGGGA
>DAITAE010000041.1:5410-7866 GCA_036824445.1 Streptosporangiaceae bacterium
GATAAACCCGGCCAACCCAGCGCCGACCAGGCTAGTCTGCGATCATGAGTCGGGAAGCTTTCCGCGGCGCCGTGCCGGGGGAGGCGGAGGGGCAACCAGCCGCCAAGCAAGCCAAGCCCGCCGCCCGGAGCCGGGTCGGCGCGGGCAGGACGAAACGCCCGTCCCTCGGCGGTGGCAGGCCGGCCCAGGACCGTGAGCTGCGGGCGCAGGGGCGCCAGACGGTGCGCAGGCTGCTAGAGGCCGGCCTGGCCGAGTTCGACGAGCGCGGGTTCCAGGCCGTCCGCGTGGACGACATCGTCCGCCGGGCCCGGACCTCTCACGGCACGTTCTACCTGTACTTCGCGAACAAGGACGACTTCTTCAAGGCACTGCTGCGGGACGCCCTGCACGACATGGGCGTGATCACGGACGCATTCCCCGTGGTCACCCGCAACGACGCCGGGCGGGCGGCATTGCGCCAGTGGGTCCATACGTTCTGCGAGACCTACGCCGCGCATGCCGCGGTGATCAGGATCCTCAGCCAGGCCGACCTGGTGGGCGAGGAGGTCTGGGGCGATGGCTTGCAGTTGCTGTTCCGGCTCGCCGAAGCCATCACCCAGGGCATGACCGCCGCCTCGCCACACCGGCTGACCCCCGCTCCGGCGAAGGGCGCCGACCGGCAGGCGGGCGACGAGCCAGCCGACCGTCAGACGGCCGCCCCGGCCGAGCACGCGGAGCTCACCGCGGTGGCCTGCCTGCTGATGCTGGAGCGGGTGAATTACCTGCTCAGCGTGGAGGTCAGACTACCCAGGGAGGAGATGGTGGACCGGCTGACCGCGATCATGTTCGCGGCCTTCCACTCCCCGTGACTCCGGGCCCCTCCCTCAGCCGCCCGCAGCGCCCTGACCTCCGCCAGCGCGTCGCGGGCGGCGCGGCTGGAAGCTGACGCGGGCGGCGCAGCCGAGGCTGACGCGGCCCGCAGCCGGGACAGCCCGCTCACCGCGTCGGGCAGAATCGAGAGGTGCGATTCCTTTCCCGCCAGGCCGTGCCGCACGACCTGACCTACAGCGACGTGTTCCTCGTTCCGTGCCTGTCGTCGGTGGAGTCCCGGCTGGATGTGAGCCTGGCGACCAGCGATGGGAGCGGCACCACCATCCCCGTGGTGGTGGCGAACATGACGGCGGTATCCGGCCGCCGGATGGCCGAAACGGTCGCCCGGCGCGGCGGCATCGCCGTCCTGCCCCAGGACATCCCGATCGACGTCGTTGCCGAGGTGGTTTCGTGGGTCAAGAGTTGCGACCTCGTCCACGACACCGCGATCACGCTGGGCCCCGGTGACACCACCGGCGAGGCGCTCGGCCTTCTCCCCAAACGGTCCCACGGCGCGGTCGTGGTGGTCGAGGACGGCCGTCCGGTGGGCGTGGTCACCGAGGCGGACTGCCAGGGCGTCGACCGGTTCACCCAGCTCCGCCAGGTCATGTCCACCGACCTGCTCACGCTGCCGGCCGGGACGGATCCGCAGCACGCGTTCGACCTGCTGCACGACGGCCGGCACCGGCTGGCCCCGGTGGTGGACGGGACCGGCTCGCTGGTCGGCATCTTGACCCGGACCGGTGCGCTGCGCGCGACGCTCTACCGGCCAGCCACCGACCCGGCGGGACGGCTGCGGATCGGCGCCGCGGTCGGCATCAACGGCGACGTCGCCGGCAAGGCGAAGCAACTGATCGCGGCCGGGGTCGACATCCTTGTGGTGGACACCGCCCATGGTCACCAGGACAAGATGCTCAGCGCGCTTGCCGCGGTACGCGACGTCGGCCTGCCGGTGCCGCTCGCGGCAGGCAACGTGGTGACCGCCGAAGGCGTGCGGGACCTGGTGCGCGCCGGCGCCGACATCGTGAAGGTGGGCGTCGGGCCCGGCGCGATGTGCACCACCCGCATGATGACCGGGGTTGGGCGGCCGCAGTTCAGCGCGGTGCTTGAGTGCGCGGAAGAGGCGCGGAGGCTGGGGGCCCACGTCTGGGCCGACGGCGGCGTGCGGCACCCGAGGGACGTCGCGCTGGCGCTGGCGGCGGGGGCGTCCAACGTCATGATCGGATCATGGTTCGCCGGCACCTACGAGTCACCCGGCGACGTGTTCCGCGACGCCGACGGCCAGCTCTACAAGGAGAGCTTCGGGATGGCCTCGGCCCGGGCGGTCAGGCTGCGCGCGGTGGCCGATTCGCCGTTCGAGCGGGCCCGCAAGGAATTGTTCGAAGAAGGCATCTCGACCGCCCGCATGTACCTCGACCCGCAGCGCCCGGGCGTGGAGGACCTGATCGACCAGATCACCGCCGGGCTGCGCAGCGCCTGTGCCTACGCCGGTGCCAGCACCCTGGCCGAACTCCACGAGCGGGCGCTGGTCGGGGTGCAGAGCGCGGCCGGCTACAGCGAGGGCATGCCGCTCCCGACCAGCTGGTAGCCGCACGCCGCTCCCGGCC
>DAITAE010000041.1:7966-15116 GCA_036824445.1 Streptosporangiaceae bacterium
CTCCCGGCCCAGCTGGCAGCCGCACCATCTCATGATCACGGACGATTCTGTGCGCAGGAAATCGTCCGTGATCATGGCTCAGTCCTGCGCCGCCAGCGCAGGGCTCGCAAAGGGGCTGCCCCGCAGGATGCCGGAGACGTCATCGGCGCAGGAGCGCACGGCGCGCGCGAGCTCGCCGATCCGCCCGGCGGGCAGATCGCCCTTGATGCCGGTCACGCTGACCGCACCGGCGCAGGCACCGTCATGGCCGAAAAAGGCCGCGCCCACGCAGATGACACCCTCCGAGGCCTCCTCGTCATCGACGGCGAAACCGAGCCGCCGGGCAACGGCCAGGTTGTCCAGCATCGTCTCGATGTCGGTGATGGTGTGCGCGGTGCGGGGGGCCAGCCCTGCCTCGGCACACAAGCGCCGGATCCCGTCCTCATCCATGGTGGAGAGGATGGCTTTGCCGGCCGCGCACGCGTTGGGGAGCTCGCGCCGACCGAGCGGGGTGTAGAAGCGGACGCCTCCGGGGCCGTCAACCCGGCTGACGAAGACCGCATATCCCTCGTCGTTAACCGCCACACGCGCGGTCATCTTGGTGGCCCGCGACAGGTCCTCGATCAGCGGACGGCACAGGTCACCGAGCGGGAGCTGCCGGCCGACGATGTCACCCAGCCTGAGCAACGCCGTACCCAGCGTGTAGCCCGGGCCCGGGTGCGCATCACGCAGATAGCCGGACGCGACCAGTGTCCGGGCCAGGGCCAGGGTGCTGCTCTTGGAGGTCCCCAGCGCCCTGGACATCTCGCTGAGTGATAGCCCGCCGGGCGGCCCGCCCGCCACGATGTCGACCAGCCGCAGCGCCCGCACGACGCTCTGCACGGTGTAGGGGCCAGCGATATGAAGATCTTCCGTCACCACCCGGTCACCTTCCGCCCGTTAGTTCGCCCAGGCAGGACAGCATCACCGGAAGCCATTTGACATGCCGAAACGCAATTGCTTCCACGTCTGCTGGTGATTCTATATCACAAAACGGGGTTCGGAAGAACAGAACGCCTTCGCAGAGCGTGAGTCGCGCGTTCGCCGCCCGGGACCACCCGCCCGCTGGCTGACGCCGTGCGAAGTCCCGGCCGGGCCGGTGCCGGACAGGCCGGTGCCGGCCGGGGCCGGACGTGCTGGAGGATAGGACGATGAGCGCTGCCGCGAGCCCCGATGATGCCGCCGTGCCGGACGCCCGCCGGGTGACCGGCGCCGACGTCCTGGCCCGGCGGGGCATCTCCGCCGAGCCGGTGCCCTCCGCCAGCGAGCAGAGGTTCCCCGACGGAGCCCACTACCGGATCGAGGTTCCCAGCGTCGAAGGGCCGGCCGTGCTCCGGGCGGTGGTGGCCCAGGCCTCGGCCGAAGGCATCGTCGTGAACCGGGCGTCCCAGGGCAGCGGCGCCATGCTGTTGTCCGCAGCCGAGCTGGCGGAGATGGCCCGGATCGGCGCCGACAGCGGCATCGAGGTATCACTGTTCACCGGGCCACGCGAGGAATGGGACGTGGGCAGCGTGGCACAGTCCGGCGAGGGCCCGTCCCGGGCCGGGCTCATCCGGAGCGTGCGGCAGCTCCGGTACGCGGTCGACGACGTGCTGCGCGCGGTCGATCATGGGATCCGGGGCTTCCTCGTCGCCGACACGGGCCTGCTGGAGCTGCTGGCCGACATGCAGGCCGACGGGCAGATCCCGGCGTCAGTGGTGTGGAAGGTCTCGGCCATGCTCGCCCCCGCCAACCCGCTGACGGTCGCCCAGCTGGAGCGGCTGGGCGCCTCGACCGTCAACGTGCCCGCCGACGTCACGCTCGGGCAGCTTGCGGAGATGCGGTCGGTCACCTCGCTGCCGCTCGACCTCTACGTCGAGGCGCCGACCGGCATGGGCGGGGTGGTCCGCGGCCACGAGTCAGCCGACCTGGTGGCGGTGGCCTCGCCCATGTATGTGAAGTTCGGGCTGCGGAACTCGCGGCCTCTCTACCCCAGCGGCCTGCACCTGGCGGACGAGGCGGCCGCGATCGCCCGCGAGAAGGTCCACCGCGCCCGGGTGGCCCTGGAGTGGATGGAGCGCAGCGGGCTGGGACTCGGGCAGTCACAGCCCGGAGCACCCGGCCTGGGTGTCCCCAACCCATAAGAATGCTCAACGAGATCCCGTGGCCGGTGCCGGCGCCGGCCACTGCTTTTTGATGGCGGGGTCCGGCTCAGTCCCTGGGCTCAGTCCCCGGGACTCAGTCCCTGGGCTCAAATCCCGGGCTTAGTCCCCGGGCTCAGTCCCTGGGCTCGGCCCGCACGTCACACACCGGCACCCGGCCCCCGGGCTGACCGTCCACGGCCGCGCCGCCCGGCGCTGGCAGCCCCGTCGGCCGCACCGCCTGCTGGACCCAGCGGCCGATCCGGGCGACCAGATCGTTGCTCGCGCCGGATTCGGCGTGTCCGAACTCGGGGATGACCCACAACTCCTTGGGCTCGCGAGCGGCGCCGTACAACTGGTAGGCATGGTCCACCGGGAAGTACAGATCCTGTTCCCCGTGCACGACCAGGAAGGGCGTTGGCGCGATCCGGGCCGCCGCCTCGGCCGGGGGGACCGGCACCGGATCCCACCGCACCGAACTCACCCGGGTCTTCAGCCAGGTACGAGTGATCAGCCGGCCCGCCCTGCGCTCCACCGCCCAGTGCACCCGGCGCATGGGCTTGGTGCCCCGGTAGTACCAGCGCCCCGGCCCGCTCACCGAGACGGCCGCGTCAAGGCCGCCGACCAGGCCCGCATAGCGCACCACGATCGAGGCGCCCATCGAGAAGCCAACCGAGGCGACACGCCGGTAGCCAAGCTCCCGTGCGTAGGCAACCGCCACATCCAGATCGCGGATCTCCCGGTCGCCCATGGTGGAAAGCCCGCCGGAACGTCCATGCCCGCGGAAGTCGAAGGTCACTACGCCGCCGTACTGGTTCAGCCACCTGGCCACCCGCCAGACGAAAGGCCGCGACCACGACAGCGTGAAGCCGTGCGCCATGACGATCGCCAGCTCGCCATCGCCGGGCAGATGCGCGGCCTCGATCGGCACGCCGTCGTCGGTGATCAGCGTCCGCGCCTTCAGCACAGGTCCGCTCATCTACCCATTGTGCGTGACCCGGCGGGCCCGGCGCCCCCCCGCACCAGCGGAGCCAACTCCCTGCACGGCCCGTGCACAGGCGGAGCCGGGCTCTCGTCAGGGCGCATGGATGTGAGAGCCTCCCTCATGGAGGTGTGGCGTGAAGATCGGCTTGCAGATCCCTGACTTCACCAGTCCGGCCGGCCCCGCGCGGCTTGGCGCGGACCTGGCGGCTGTGGCGCGCACGGCGGACGACGCCGGTTTCGAGTTCGTCGCCGTGATGGATCACTTCTTCCAGATCGGGGGGATCGGCCCGCCGGAGCGGGAGATGCTCGAGGCCTACACGACGCTGGGCTACCTGGCCGCGTGTACGTCGCGCGCCAAGCTGCTGACCCTGGTGACCGGCGCGGTCTACCGCCCTCCCGGCGTCCTCGCCAAGATCGTGACCACGCTCGACGTGCTGTCCGGTGGTCGCGCCTGGCTCGGCATCGGAGCAGCCTGGAACGCCGAGGAATCCCGCGGGCTTGGCATTCCCTTCCCGCCCGTCGCCGAGCGGTTCGAGCGGCTGGAGGAAACACTCCAGATCTGCCTGCGGATGTGGAGCGGCGACGACAGCCCGTACCACGGCAGGCACTACCAGCTCGAGCGGCCGCTCAACTCGCCGCAGGCCCTGTCTGCCCCGCACCCGCCGATCCTCATCGGGGGATCGGGGGAGCGCAAGACGCTGCGGTTCGTGGCTCGCTACGCCCAGGCCTGCAACCTGTTTCCCAGCCCCGAGCTCCCCCGTAAGCTCGACGTCCTGCGCGCCCACTGCGATGCCGAGGGCCGCGACTACGACGAGATCACCAAGACCTGCTACTTCATCTTCGACGTCGGGGACAGAGGTGAGAAGGCGGGCGAGGTCGTGGACCGGCTGGGCAAGCTCGCCGAGATGGGCTTCACGGCCGCGATCGGCGGGGTGGCCAACCTGTGGCATGTCACTCCGCTGGAGGTCATCGGCAGCGAGGTGATCCCCGCCGTCGCCAACCTGTGATCGACAGCGCGCGATCCAGGGCGCGCGGTGGGCGCGACGAAGCCGCCGAGCACCGCTTACACCCCCGGGCGCTCCGGTGATAGAACAGCAGGGCCAGCGCACTCCCAGCCACATCCGGCCCTCGGGCCGAAGACCGGGACAGGAGCCCACATGTCCGTGCTCAGTGCCCTCGCCGAGGCGATCCGCAGCGCCACGGTCGACGTCATCGATCTCACCGCACCGCTCTCGTCCACGACGCCGATACTCAAGCTGCCGGAACCGTTCGGCAATACGGTGTCCTTCGCTCTGCACGAGATCAGCCGGTATGACGAGCGGGGCCCGGCCTGGTACTGGAACGACATCACCACCGGCGAGCACACCGGCACGCACTTCGACGCGCCGGTGCACTGGGTGACGGGCCGCGACGGCCAGGACGTGTCCCAGGTGCCACTGCCCAGGCTGATCGCGCCAGCCGCGGTACTCGACTTCAGCGCGCAGGCCGCCGCCGACGCCGACTTCCTGCTGGAGGTGGACCACATCAAGGAGTGGGAGAGCCAGTATGGCGCGCTGCCGGAGGGAGGCTGGCTGCTGTACCGGACCGGCTGGGACGCCCGCTCGCGCGACCAGGAGACCTTCCTGAACGCGAGTGAGACCGGCCCGCACACACCGGGGGTTTCGGTCGAGTGCGCCCGGTGGATCGCGGAGCAGGCACCCGTGGTCGGGTTCGGGGTGGAGACCGTCGGCACCGACGCCGGGGCGGCACACTCGTTCGACCCGCCGTTCCCCTGCCACTCGGCGATGCTCGGGGCGGACAAGTACGGGCTCACTCAGCTGCAGAACCTGGCGCTGCTGCCGCCGCAGGGCGCGATGCTCATCGTGTCCCCGCTGCCGATCACCGGTGGCTCCGGCAGCCCTTGCCGGGCACTTGCCCTGGTGGAACGGGCCTGAGCGGGCAGTCCTGATGCTGGTCAGCGAGGCGGCCGGGGCGGTTCTCACCGGCCTCGGCGCCGATATGGTGTTTGGCGTCGTCGGCAGCGGCAACTTCCACGTGACCAACGCCCTCATCGCGCACGGCGCCCGCTTCGTTGCCGCCCGCCACGAAGGCGGCGCCGCCAGCATGGCCGACGGCTGGGCACGGGCAACCGGCAAGGTCGGCCTGCTGTCGGTCCATCAGGGGCCCGGGCTCACCAACGCGATGACCGGCATCACCGAGGCGGCCAAGAGCCGCACCCCGCTGCTCGTCCTGGCGGCCGATGTGGCCGGGGCGGCGGTAAGGTCCAACTTCCGGATCGACGTGGCGGCGCTCGCCGCCGCGGTCGGGGCGGAGGCCGAGCGGCTCCACTCCCCCGGCTCGGCCGCCGCCGACGTGATACGTGCCTACCGGACCGCCCAGGCGCAGCGCCGGACGGTGGTGCTGGCGATGCCGCTTGACGTACAGGCGGCGCAGTGTGACCCGCCGGCGGTCCCGGCGGCGCCGCCGCTAAGCCCATGTCAGCCCGCGGGGGAATCGGTGGCCGAGCTGGCCCGGGTGCTGACCGGCGCGCAGCGGCCGGTGTTCGTAGCCGGGCGCGGGGCCCGGGTGGCAGATGCCCGGGCTGGCCTGGAGCGGCTCGCCGATGCCTGCGGGGCGCTGCTCGCGACCTCCGCCGCAGCCAAGGGCCTGTTCCGGGGGAACCCCTGGGATCTCGATGTGAGCGGCGGCTTCGCCACGCCGCTCGCCGCCGAACTCATCGGCGCCGCCGATCTGATCGTCGGCTGGGGGTGCTCGCTCAACATGTGGACGATGCGCCACGGCAGGCTCATCGGGCCGGGCGCCACGGTCGTGCAGGTGGACAACGAGGTATCAGCGATCGGCGCACACCAGCCGGTCGGCATGGCGGTGCTGGGCGACGTCGCAGAAACGTGCCGGGCCGTGCTGGCGGAACTGGGCAGCCGCGCGCTCGGCGGGTACCGCTCCCCGGAGCTGCAGACGCGCATCGGGCGCGAGGGACGCTGGCGCGACGTCCCATACACCGACGAGGGGACCCACGGGACCGACACGGGCGGCCCGGGCGAGGACAGCGGGGCAAGGATCGATCCACGTACCCTCACCATCGCCCTGGACGACCTGCTTCCCGCGCAGCGGATGGTCTCGGTCGACTCGGGGAATTTCATGGGGTACCCGAGCATGTTCCTTTCCGTCCCCGACGCCAGCGCGTTCTGCTTCACGCAGGCGTACCAGTCGATCGGGCTCGGCCTGGCCTCGGCGATCGGCGCCGCACTCGCCCAGCCCGGCCGGCTCCCGGTCGCGGCGCTGGGTGACGGCGGGGCGCTGATGGGGATCAGCGAGCTGGAGACCGCGGTCCGGCTGCGGCTGCCGATGGTGATCGTTGTCTACGACGACGCGGCGTACGGGGCTGAGGTGCACCACTTCGGGCCGGACGGCCACGCGCTGGACACGGTCCGCTTCCCGCCCGCCGACATCGCCGCCATCGGCCGCGGTTTCGGCTGCGCCGGGGTGACCATCCGCGGCCCGCAGGACCTGGCGCCGGTACGCGAGTGGCTGGCCGGGCCGCGGGACCGGCCCCTGGTCATCGACGCGAAGGTCACCTCGGACAACGGCTCGTGGTGGCTGGAGGAGGCGTTCCGCGGGCACTGACCGCGGCGGCCGCGCCGGCCGCGCCGGCCGGCCGAGCACCGGCGCCGGTCAGCGGGGGCTGCCCACCGACCGGCGCTGGAACCCGGCGAACCGCTGAGCCGGTCAGCCCGACGACTTGCGCCGGTACAGGTGCACCGCCAGCGGGGCGAAGATCGCCAGCAGGGCCACCGACCAGGCCACCACGGCCAGCACGGGATGCTGCATCGGCCACGCCTGCACCGAGGCAGCGGGATTGGGGTTGCCGAACAGCTCGCGCGCGGCGGCGGCCAGCGCGCTCATCGGGTTCCAGTTCGCGATCGCCTGCAGCCAGCCGGGCATCCCCTGGGTGGGGACGAACGCGTTGGAGATGAAGGTCAACGGCAGGAACAGCACGAACCCCAGCTGCTGGGCGGCTTCTGGGCTCC
>DAITAE010000498.1:0-3860 GCA_036824445.1 Streptosporangiaceae bacterium
AGGTCCCCGGTCCAGTGCCGGCCCTGTGGCTGATGGTGGCTCAAAACGCGCCCAGCGCGAACTCGGCCAGCTGAGCGCGCTGACATGGCCAGCTCGACCCGCAGGCCACGCAGCTGCCATGGTCGTTGACGTGCTCGTCGATCACCCGCCGGGCGGTGCCAAGCAGGCGTATGAGCTCGGGCGGGAGGAAGTCGCCCGGACTCGGTGTACGGGTGTCCGTCTTCACTCCCTCCTCTCACGGCGCAATCCGCGGCGCGCGATGCGGGGGAGGGCCCACAAGTGTGCGAGGCGGCCACGGGGCATTCTCCGTCCGGCCGCCGACTGGATCGATGTCTCACCACGTGAGCCTCCGACCGGTCGTCGCCTCTGGAGCTGCTGTGCTCATCAGCCTGGCCCGGCGTGAGATACCGCTACGCCGGGCAGCTGTGAACTTCTTCCGCCCTCCATGCTCGCGCCCCGCGCCTGCGCCGTCTGCGCTGCTAGCACCCAACCTGCATGCAGGCTGGCAGGCGGCCCGGCATTCCAGCTAGCCGCAATGCCAAGAACGGTTGCGTGCTGCACGCTGGGATCATGGCCGTGAGCTGCCTCATCGTCGATGACAACCATGAATTCCTCCGGGCTGCCCGCGACCTGCTCGAGCGCGAGGGGATCAGCGTCATCGGTGTCGCGTCGACCGGCGCCCAGGCACGCCGCAGTTGCCGTGAGCTGAAGCCGGACGTCGCCCTCATCGACATCGATCTCGGCGAGGAGAACGGCTTTGATATCGCCCGCGAGCTCGCCGGCGGTGAGGGTGCGGCACAAGCGCGCGTGATCCTCATTTCCACATACGCAGAGGACGACTTCGCGGACATGATCGCGGACAGCCCTGCCCTCTCCTTCCTGCCTAAATCGGGCCTGTCTGGGGCCGCGATCCGTGGCATCCTCAGGCGCGCGGGCGGCGAACCCTAGCTGCCTCAGCGGGATTCGAGATAGGCGAGGACCGCGAGGACGCGGCGATGGTTATCTTCCGTTTCCGGCAACCGCATCCTGGTGAGGATGCTGCGGATGTGCTTCTCGACGGTGCCCTCGGTAATGCACAGCCGGCTGGCGATGCCGGCGTTCGAACGGCCCTCGGCCATCAGCGCGAGCACCTCGCGCTCACGGTCGGTGAGCTGCTGCAGAAGGTCGTCCCGGCGACGGGCCGCAATGAGTTCCTTGACCAGTGCCGGATCCACGACGGAGCCACCCATGGCGATCCGGCCGACCGTCTCGGTGAAGTCGGCCACGTCGGTCACCCGGCTTTTGAGCAGGTAACCGACCCGGTCGCCCGAGGCCAGCAGTTCCATCGCCTGCTCGACCTCGGCGTGTGCCGACAGGAGCAGGATGCCGGTCCCCGGGAGTTCGTCGCGGATTACCCGGGCCGCGTCGAGGCCATCCGTCAGGCTGCCGGGGGGCATCCGGATGTCGACGATGGCGAGGTCCGGGCGATGCTCGCGAGCCATGGCCAGCAGGCCCGGGGCGTCGCTGGCCTGGCCCACCACGTCGAACCCGGCCCGTTCGAGCAGGCTCGCGATGCCCTCGCGCAGCAGGGTGTCATCGTCCGCCAGCACGATGCGCGTCCGGGTTCCGCCCACTTCGCCTCATTGCCATCGCCGTACAGTGACATTACCTGTATCTTCACCCACATTACCGGCCAGTTCCCGCTGGTCAGAGGGACGCGGATGGAGCAAGGTGGCACCCGGTATGGGCAGGTCCCGGCGCAGCGGCGGCCGCCTGATCAGGCGCACCGTCGCCGTCAGCGTGCTGCTCTCAGCGGTCATTGGCGCCGCGTTTTCCCTGCTGATGCTCGCGATCGACGACCTGCGCGACTCGGAAGAGCGCGCGAAGCACGCCCTGGAGGTGCTGGTAGCCGCGAACCGGCTGGAGCGGCTGGTCATCGACATCGAATCGACGCAGCGCGGGTTCATCATCACCGGTGAACCCCGATTCCTAGGGCCGTGGGACGACGCCCGGAAGGGTTTCGTGCAGCAGGCCGCGACCCTGGAGCGTTGGGCAGCGGTGGGAGATGCGGGCCAGAGCCACCGGGCACACCAGATCACGCAGGCCGCGGACTCCTATATCAGCGACTACGCGGTCCCGCTCGTGGCCAAGGCCCGGCAGGACCCCGCCTCTGCGCGAACGGTGGCGGTGACCACGGATGGCAAGCGCCGGGTCGATGCGCTGCGCAGAAGCTTCGATCGGTTCATGACGCGCGAGCGCGAGATCTTCGAAGCCGGCCAGGATCGGGCCGACGCGGCCGCTCGTTCGGCGATCATCGCGGCATCCATCGGCGTCGCGGGCACGATTGGCCTCATCCTGCTCTCCGGCGGCTATCTGGCCCGGTCGGTTGTCCGGCCGGTCCGCCGGGCGTCCGCGATGGCGGGCCAGGTGGCAGGCGGGGATCTCACCGCACGGATGCCGGAGACCGGGCCTGGTGAGGTCGGCACACTCGAACGTGCGCTTAACAAGATGGGACGGTCACTGGAGACCAGCCATAACGAGCTGCACCAGATCGTGGACGAGCAGGCGGCGCTGCGCCGGGTCGCGACGCTCGTCGCCCGCGGGGTCCCGCCAGCGGAGGTGTTCGGCGCGGTGGCGGCCGAAGCGGGCCACGTGCTGGGGGCAGAATGCACCGCGATAGCCCGGTTCGAACCGGACCGCACGGCCACCATCGCCGGGTCCTGGGCAAAGCCCGGCGACCCTGGCCTGGCGCCGCCGCTGGGGTCACGCTGGCCAGCCGACGAGGCAAGCGTCGCAGGGCAGGTGCAGCGCACCGGACGGCCGGCCCGGGTGCCGGACTACGAGGCTGCGGGCGGGGAGGTGTCGACCTGGGCCCAGGAGCACGGAATCCGTTCCGGGGCGGGCAACCCCATCGTCGTGGAGGGACGGCTGTGGGGCGTGATCATCGCGTTCTCGGGCGCAGCCGGGCCCCACCCCGAAGGCACCGAGGAGCGCCTGCTGGCCTTCACCGAACTCGCGGGGATGGCGGTCGCGAACACCGAAAGCCGCGCCGAGCTCGCGGCCTCGCGCGCGCGGGTCGTGGCCGCGGCCGACGAGACCCGGCGCCGCATCGAGCGGGACCTCCATGACGGAACACAGCAGCGGCTGATCTCGCTCGCACTCGAACTGCGGGCCGCGGAAGCCCGCGTGCCGCCGGAGCAGAGGAGCCTCGTGCAGCAATGGTCCCGGACCGCGCAGGGCCTGACCGATGTGGTCGAGGAGTTGCGCGAGATCTCACGGGGCCTGCATCCTGCGGTCCTGGAGAAGGGCGGCCTTGGGCCGGCCCTCCGGGCGCTTGCCCGCCGCGCCGCCGTCCCGGTCGACCTCAGCGTGCGCGTCGGCGAGCGGCTGCCGGAACGAGTCGAGGCCGCCGCCTACTACGTCGTATCGGAGGCGCTGACGAACGCCGCCAAGCACGCGCGCGCCTCCGTGGTACGAGTCGACGTCGGCGCCACCGACGACGCTCTTCGGCTGCTGGTCAGGGACGACGGGGTGGGGGGAGCCGACCCGTCCCGCGGTTCCGGGCTCATCGGCCTCAGCGACCGCGTCGCGGCGGTCGGCGGCAGGATCGAGATCACGAGCCCGCCGGGGGGCGGCACCTCGCTCCTGGTCACCATCCCGGTCGCGCAGGCCCAGCCGTGACCCAGGTGATCACGCAGGCGAGGAGCGCCATCAACGTGGCCGGGTGTAATGGCGCGGCCAGGCGTTCTTGAGGTAGGTGATGACGGCGAGCACCCGCCGGTGGTCGTCAGCCGCAGGCGCTCCGCGCGTGTACTTGTTGACCGCGCCCGCCGGGCAGGACAGGGTCGTGCCATGAACGGTGTGCCGCTCGATGCTCTCGT
>DAITAE010000042.1:0-15076 GCA_036824445.1 Streptosporangiaceae bacterium
GAATCGGCCGTGTACTCGGCGCTGCTGATCGGCGCGGCGGTCTACGGCGGCTTCCTGCTCGGAACCGGCAACGCGACGCTGGCGCTGTTCGCGGTCGCACTGACCGGCACCGGGCTGCTCACCACGGTGGGCGTCATCGTGTCCATGGACTCGTTCGGCCCGGTGACCGACAACGCGCAGGGCATCGCCGAGATGTCCGGGGATGTGGAGGGGCCGGGCGCCCAGATCCTCACTCAGCTGGACGCAGTAGGCAACACCACCAAGGCGATCACCAAGGGCATCGCGATCGCGACGGCGGTGCTGGCCGCGACCGCGCTGTTCGGTTCCTTCCGCACGACGGTCGAGGAGGCACTGGGCAGGGCCGCCGGCACGTTCAGCCTGTCGGTGGACAAGCCCAACGTCCTGCTCGGGGTGATGATCGGCGCGGCGGTGGTGTTCCTGTTCGCCAGCCTGCTGATCCGGGCCGTGGGCCGGGCGGCCCAGCAGGTGGTGGAGGAGGTGCGGAACCAGTTCCGGACCCACCCGGGGATCATGGACTTCACCGAGAAGCCCGAGTACGGGCGGGTGGTGGACATCTGCACCAAGGACTCGCTGCGTGAGCTCGCCACCCCCGGGCTGCTGGCTATTCTGGCCCCCCTCGCGGTCGGGTTCGCGTTCGGGTACGCACCGCTCGGCTCGTATCTGGTCGGGGCCATCGCCGCCGGTGTCCTGATGGCGGTGTTCCTGGCCAACGCCGGAGGCGCCTGGGACAACGCGAAGAAGCTGGTCGAGGACGGGAACTACGGCGGCAAGGGGTCCGAGGCGCATGCGGCGACCGTTATCGGCGATACCGTCGGCGACCCGTTCAAGGACACCGCGGGCCCGGCGATCAACCCGCTGATCAAGGTGATGAACCTGGTGTCGCTGCTGGTCGCGACCAGCGTCGTGAAGTACAGCGACAACACGGGGCTGCGCGTCGGCGTGGCGCTGGGCGCGGTGATCATCATTGTCGTCGCCATCGTGATCTCCAAGCGGCGTACCACCAGCTTGTCCGGGAGCGGGCCGGAGCAGGGGGCGGCCATCGGCGGTGCGCAGGGTCCGGATGGGACCAAGGCGGCGGTGGATGGGCCGGGCACGAAAGCGGATGCCCCTGCGGAACAGACCCCGCAGGCGACCAGCTGATCGGCCGGGGCCGGGAGGCGCGCGGTGGGCGACAACGGGCGGGTCCTGCTGGTGCTGCGGCACGCCAAGGCGGTACACGAGGTCGGCCTGCGCGACCTGGACCGGGGCCTGACCAAGCGCGGCCGCCGCGACGCGGCGGCCGCGGGCATGATGATGCGTGACGACGGCCTGATCCCCGATCGCGTGCTGTGCTCGGCGGCGCTCCGCACCCGCGAGACCTGGCAGCAGGTCAGCGAGGCGCTGGGCCCGGCGGCGGCCAAGGCCAAGGTCAGTTTCGAGTCACGCCTGTACGACGCCGACGAAGGAACGCTGCTGGAGGCCGTCAGAGGCAGCCCCGGCAAGGCGCGGACGGTGCTGCTGGTCGGCCACAACCCTGCCTCACAGCAGCTCGTCCTGGACCTGACCGGGCAGCGCGACCTCGCCTTCCCCACCTCGGCGCTGGCGGTTGTCCGGCTGCCGGGACGGTGGGCCGACGCCGCCCCTGGAGGCGGCGAACTCGCCCGGATCTGGACGCCGCGCACCCAGTAGGGCGGGCGACCGCCGTGTCCGGCAGGATTTGCTATGCGGCGACCGAGATTCCCGCTAGCGTTCGCTGCATGGCACCTTCGCCGCTGACGGCCGCAGAGGAAAAGCTGCGCCGCTGGGCCGAAGCCAATGCCATGCGGGACGAGGCCGTCCGCGAAGCCGCCGCAGCCGGGGTCAGCATCCACCAGATCCAGCAGATCACCGGCATCGCCAGGACCACGATCATCGGCATCCTGGCGCGGCGGCCGAAGCGGCCGCTGCTAAGGGTGGTCCGCAGCGACGAGCCGCAACCGGACTAGGGCGTGTCTCGTAGATCCATGCCGTCGCAGCAGTCTGGAGATCTGCGGGACACGCCCTAAACGGGGTCGCTGGCGGCGACCGGAGCTCGCAGCTTGTGTCCCTGCCTGCTGCCGCAATCAGAAGAATGCTCTTCAGTTCGCGGATGCTTCGCCCGAGTCGGCGGCCTCGACCTCATCGCGGGACAGGCCGAGCAGGTAGAGCACCGTGTCCAGGTAGGGGACGCTGACCGAGGCGTCGGCCGCGTCCCGGACGGCCTGCCTGGCGTTGAAGGCGACGCCCAGCCCGGCCGCTGCGATCATGTCGAGATCGTTGGCGCCGTCACCGACGGCGACGGTCTGGCTGAGCGGGATCCCGGCCTGTGCGGCGAACCGCCGCAGCGCGGCTGCCTTGCCCGCCCGGTCCACGACCGGGCCGGCCAGCCGCCCGGTCAGCTTGCCCGCGGAGATCTCCAGCGTGTTGGCGGCGGCGTAGTCGAGCCCGAGATCGGCGGCCAGCCCGTCGGTGATCTGGGTGAAGCCGCCGCTGACGATCCCGCAGCGGTAGCCGAGCCTGCGCAAGGTACGGATGAGCGTCCGGGCACCCGGCGCGAGCCGCAGATCCTGCCTGACCTGATCGAGAACCGTGGCGTCCAGGCCCGCCAGCAGGCCGACCCGCTCGGCCAGCGACGCCGCGAAGTCCACCTCGCCGCGCACGGTGGCCGCGGTGACCTTGGCGACCTGCTCGGCACAGCCGGCCCGGGCGGCCAGCATGTCGATCACCTCGCCGGAGATGAGGGTGGAGTCGACGTCCATGACGATGAGCCGCATCGCGCGGCGGTGCAGCCCGCCGCGCTGGACCGCCACGTCGACCCCCTGCGCAACGGACTCCTGGGTCAGGGTGGTCCGCAGCGCATCGGGGTCGGCGCCGGACACGTCCAGCTCGATGCATGTCACCGGCCGGTCGGCGAGCCGGTCGATCCGGTCGATGTTCGCACCGCTGGCGGCGATCCGGCCGGCGATGGCCGCGATGGCGCTGGGCAGCAGCGGGCTTCCCAGCACGGTCACGTGGAGCTGGCCGCGCCGCCGCGGCGGCTCCCCGGAGCCCATGGTGATTTCCACGTCCATGCCGAGGTCGGCGGCCACCGCCCGGACACCGCGATGGATCGACGTCAGGTCCGGGTCAGGCCCGCACGCCAGCAGGACACCGAGCACCAGGCGCCCGCGGATGACGACCTGCTCGATGTCGAGGACGCTCAGGTCGTGCTCGGCCGCCAAGGCCGTGAATAGCCGGGACGTCACACCGGGACGGTCCCTGCCAGTAAGGGTCACCAGGACAGTGGTTTGCGTTGCATCCATTGTTCGCGCAACGCTACCGCCGGGCGCCCACCGCCAGCGAACCGCGGCCCCGCGAGCCGCCCTGGTGACGGGTCCGGTGATCAGCGTCCCGGAGCGGCGCACCGACCCGCGGGCACGGTGTGCCGGCGGCACGGCCGTAGCGTAGGTTCGGTCTGACAGCTGCCGCGCAGGAGGGAGCGGGATGTCCGACGAGGTAGTCCACCTGCGTGGTGTCGGCATCCGGCGCGGCGGGTCGATGCTGCTGCGCGACGTCACCTGGACGGTCTACGACGACGAGCGCTGGGTGGTGATCGGGCCCAACGGAGCGGGCAAGACCACCCTCCTCCAGGTGGCCGCGACCCAGTTGTTCCCCACCGAGGGGATCGCGGAGGTCCTGGGCGAACGGCTCGGCGCGACGGACGTCTTCGATCTGCGGCCACGGATCGGCCTGGCCAGCGCCGCCGTCGCGGATCAGGTGCCGCCGGGAGAGAAGGTCATCGATCTCGTCCTCACCGCCTCGTACGCGATCGTCGGGCGGTGGAAGGAGGAGTACGAGTCCACCGACGTGACGCGGGCCGTGGAACTGCTGGACGCGCTGGGGTGCGCCCACCTGATCAGGCGCCGCTTCGCGACCCTGTCCGAAGGTGAGCGCAAGCGCGTTCAAATTGCCCGGTCCCTGATGCCCGATCCCGAGATCCTGCTGCTCGACGAGCCGGCCGCCGGGCTCGACCTGGGCGGGCGGGAAGATCTCCTGCGCCGGATCGCCTATCTCGCGTCGGACCGGACCGCCCCCACCATGGTGATGGTCACCCATCACGTGGAAGAGGTGCCGGAGGGGTTCACTCACGCCATGCTGCTGCGGCGGGGCTCGGTGCTCGCGGCCGGGCCGCTGCCGGACGTGTTCACCGAGCGGAACCTGTCCAAGTGCTTCGGCGTCCCCCTCATCGTCGAGTACCGCCAGTCCCGTTGGGCCGCCCGCGCCGCCGTTTAGCCGCCTCTGCGCCCGGCCACGTGCGACGGATGCGTCGCCGCGTGCCGATGGGGGCACAACGTAGGCATGAATCCTCGTGTGCCCGGAGCAACCGGTGAAGGGTGACAAGGTCGAGATCGTCATCGACGCCGGCGGCGCCACCAAAACCTACGAGGTGACCGCCACCAGGGCCGGGCGGCGCGTCGAGGTGGTCACCCGCCGCGGCGTGGTCGAGGTAACCGAGCTCACCCGGGGCGGCGCGCCCGTACGGACCGCCCGGTTCATGGCCAGCCGCGTCCTTGCCCTGGTCGAGCACCCGGCCCGGCGGCGCCGGGCCGGTGCGGACAGCGCTGGGCCTTCCGAGGAGTGGGCCGAGTAGCGCACCGCCGGGCTGGCGGTCAGCGGCGCGCGGCGCGCCGGACGGGGAAGGTGACATGGCCGAGGTGGTGCGGCCTGCACCCTGGCCCCGGCGGCCGCCAGCGGCCACAATCGGCTACATGACTGCCCTGGCTGGCCGCCCGGGCACCCGTGCCCTGGCCTGGGGGCTGCCGGGGATCATCCTGCTGGTCCTCGCGGGGGCGCTGGTGCTGCTCCCGTTCAACGTGGTGGTGATGACGCCAGCCCGTATCGTCACGTACGGCTTCGCCGTGGTCGCGATCGTCGTCTATGCCGGTGTCGGGGGGCTCATCGTGGCCCGGGTCCCGGGCAACCCGATCGGCTGGCTGCTGTGCCTGCTAGGGCTGGCGCTGGCGGCGAGCCTGTTCGTGGAGCAGTACGGCCTGCGCGGCCTGGCCACGGCACCGGGGTCGCTGCCCGCGGTCCGGCAGGTCGCTGCGCTCGGCGCCAGCACGACGCTGTTGACGGTGGCGCCGCTGATCATCCTCGTCCTGCTCTTCCCGGACGGCCACCTGCCGTCCCGCAGGTGGCGGCCGGTGCTCTGGGCCGCGATCGCCTCCGCCATCGTGGCTGGGCTCGGCCAGCTGCTGCAGCGGGGCCTCGTCATCTCGGGCAGCCTCACGAACGCGTTGCTCGCTGCCGGTGTCGCGTTCCCGAACTCGTTCGGTGTGTTCCCCCGCCACGGCTGGTACAGCGACGTCATCGGGGCGATGGCGGTGGTGGCGGGGATCACCGCCGTGCTCGCGCTGGTTTCGGTGTTCGTACGGCGGCGTGGGGCATCGGCCGAGCTTCGCCAGCAGCTGGCCTGGCTGGCCTACGTCGGCGCGGTGACAGTGGCCTTCGCGGTCCTCAATGTCGGCTACAGCCTCGTCACCGGCGGCAACAGCTGGGTCGGCTCGGTCCTGTTCATCCTGACCTTCGGCACGCCGATCTTCGGTATCCCGCTGGCGTGTGCGGTCGCCGTACTCAGGTACCGCCTCTACGACCTCGACATCGTGGTCAAGAAAACCGTGGTCGCCGCGGTGGTGGCGGCGCTGTTCACCGCTGTCTACGTGCTGGTCGTTGTGGTGGTCGGCGCGGCCACTGGGCAGCCGGGCGGCAACCCGCTCACGTTCGTGGCGGCCGTGCTGGCGGCCGTGCTGCTGCAGCCCGTACGCACCCGCGCCGGGCGACTGGCGGACCGGCTGGTCTACGGCAGGCGTGCCACACCCTACGAGGTGCTGTCGGAATTCTCCGAACACATGGCCGGTACGTATTCGGCCGAGGACGTCCTGCCTCGGATGGCCCGGATGCTGGCGGAGGCCACCGGCGCGCAACGGGCGGAGGTGTGGCTGCGGACGTCCGGCCGCGAGCATCTGGAGGCGGCATGGCCGTCTCCGGACGGGCAGGCGCCCGCAGAGCCCGGGTTGACGCCCCAGATGGCCCTGGCGGCACCAGCATCGGCCGGGCCCGGGCCGGCCGCACCCGCGACGGTCATAGCGGCGTGGGCCGGCGCGGGCTCGACCGGGCCGCAGGCTGCGGAACCGGCGGAGGACGGCACGGGTGACGGCCGGGCTCGCGCGTTCGTCGTCGAGCACCAGGGCGAGCGCCTCGGCGCGCTGCGGATCACCAGCTCGCCGCGGGAGCCGCTGACCCCGGCCGGGGAGCGGCTGGTCAGGGACGTGGCCGCGCAAGCAGGCCTGGTGCTGCGCAATGTTGCGCTGATCGAGGACCTCAGGGCCTCCCGGCAGCGCCTGGTCGCGGCCTCCGACGAGGCGCGGCGGCGGCTCGAGCGCAACCTGCACGACGGCGCGCAGCAGCAGCTCGTCGCGCTGCGGATCACCCTCCAGCTGGCACGGCAGATGGTGGCCGACTCGCCGGACGAGGCGGCAGGGCTGCTCGCTCAGACCGAGCAGGCGGCGCAGGACGCCCTGGAAGAGCTCCGGGATCTCGCCCGCGGGATCTACCCGCCGCTGCTCGCGGACCTGGGCCTGCCGGCCGCGCTCGAAGCGCAGGCCAACAAGGCACCCCTGCCGGTAACGGTCCAGGCTCCGGGCGTCGGCAGGTACGCACAGGACGTCGAGGCCGCGGTGTACTTCTGTGTCCTGGAGGCGCTGCAGAATGTCGCCAAGTACGCAGACGCCTCGGCGGCCTGCGTGACCCTCGGCTACGACGGCCACGGCCTGGCGTTCGCTGTCACCGATGACGGCAAGGGCTTCGACCAGCCGACCGCACCGGCCGGCAGCGGTGTGCAGGGGATGGCCGACCGGCTGGCCGCGCTCGGCGGAACCCTTCGCGTCTCGTCGGCCCCCGGTCACGGCACCGAGGTCACCGGGCGGGTGCCGGCCACGCCGAGATTATCCTCGCGGAGGCGTGACCCCCCGCCGGCTCGCTACCGGCCGGGAGGCGGGTCGCAGAGGCGGAACTCCACCTGGCCGAACGTGACCCGGTCGCCGGCCCGTACCAGGAAGCCGGAGCCAACCTTCCACCCGTTCGCACGGGTCCCGTTGGTCGAGCCGAGGTCGGCGAGCATCCAGTCGTCGCCGACGCGCCGCAATTCGGCGTGGCGCCATGACACCGTCATGTCGGGCAGCGCCAGGTCGGAGTAGCCTGCCCGGCCGATCGTGAACACCGTCCTGGGCCCGCCTCGCGGCAGCACCAGGGGCGGAAGGCGCACGGCCCACCACGCCGCGCGCAGCCGCCCAGTGAGCCCACCCCACGCCGCCGCCGTCCGGTCGCCCAGGCCGAGGCGGCGCCGGCCCGGCTGCAGGTCGTTCAGCAGGCTGGCGAGCTGGCCTGGGTAGCGCGCCTGGAGCGCGAGGTCCAGCCGGTGCAGGAAGGTGTCATGCGACAGGCGGCCGTCGGCGGACCCTTCCCTGAGCACTTTGATCACTTCGTCGCGGTCCGCGTCGGACACCCGGAGCGCCGGCCGTCGCGGGTCCAAGGCCGCCATATCAGAACGATAACTCCCGCGTGCACCGCCCTCCAGGGGCCCGGTTCGCGATCGCTGGACCTCTTTTCCGCAAAGGGGGCGGCATCCGTTTCGTGATCATGACTTAGGGGGGTCTAGAGCGCCACCAATGTCATGATCACGAACGTGGCGGCCGGGAATGGGCGACTTCCTGCTAGTTTCGGGCACGGTGATCCTCCCCCGGGGATGGCTGTGATCGCTGGTCGCATCGAAGGAGCCGCCGATGACCTCCAGGCCGCTGACGGTCCTGTTCATGCCGGAGAGCGCGTACGGGCCGACCAACAACTGCATCGGGATCGGCGACGTGCTGCGCCGGCAGGGCCACCGGGTGGTCTTCGCGGCCGAGGCGTCCTGGAAGGGCAGGCTGGAACCGCTGGGTTTCGAGGAGGACCTGGTCGACCTTGCGCCGCCCAGCGGGGATCAGGATGCCGGGCAGTTCTGGAAGGACTTCGTCGCGCAGACCGCGCCGGAGTTCCGCAAGCCGACGATCGAGCAGCTGGCGACCTGGATCAGGCCGGTCTGGGAGGAGCTCACGGGCGGCGCCAGGTACTGCCACGACAGGCTCCGCGCGATCGTCGACCGGGTCCGCCCCGACGTCATTGTCGAGGACAACGTGGTGGGCTTCCCGGCGCTGGTGACCGCGGGCGTGCCGTTCGTGCGGATCGTGTCCTGCAACCCGCTGGAGATCAAGAGCCCGGACGTGCCGCCCGTGTTCGCCGGGTACCCAGCCGCGGACCGCGCGGGGTGGGCGGAGTTCCGGGCCGAATACGACCGGGTGCACCGCCCGCTGTGGCAGGACTTCAACGCCTGGTACACGGCGCAGGGCGCCCCGCCCCTGCCCGACCTTGAGTTCATCGCCGAAGGCGACGTCAACCTGTACGTCTACCCGGAACTGGCCGACTACCGGCGGGACCGGCCGCTCGGGCCGGCCTGGCACCGGCTCGACTCCTCGGTGCGCCACACCGATGAGGAGTTCTCGCTTCCGCGCGCGCTCGCCGCCGGCGACGGGGCGCTGATCTACTTCTCACTGGGCTCGCTCGGATCGGCGGACACCGGGCTGATGCGGCGGGTGATCTCGTGCCTGGCGGACACACCGCACCGCTACATCGTGTCCAAGGGCCCGCTGCACGCTGAGATCGAGCTGGCGCCGAACATGTGGGGCGCCGAGTTCGTCCCCCAGACGTCGGTCATCCCGCAGGTGGACCTGGTTATCACGCACGGCGGCAACAACACCACGACGGAGTGCCTGCACTTCGGCAAGCCGATGATCGTCCTGCCCCTGTTCTGGGATCAGTACGACAATGCGCAACGGATGGCCGAGCTCGGCCTCGGAGCCCGGCTCGACACGTACGGCTTCACCGACACCCAGATGCTCGAGGCGGTGGGCCGCCTCCTGGCCGACGGCCCGCTGCGCGAGCGCCTGGCCCGCGCGGGGGAGGCGATCCGGGCGCACGACGGCCTCGGCTCGGCCTCGGCCATCATCGCGGGCGCCGCCAGCGGCTGACGCGGGTTCGGGCGCGCGGGCCGATCCGGTGCGGGGCGCGATCGGGTGCGGGGCGCGATCCGGTCCGGCGGGCGTGAGCCTGGCTAACGGGCGTGCCGGGCGTGCCGGGCAGGCCGGACCTGGACCATGCCGCCCTCGACGACCCGGGTATCGAACGCGGGCTGGCGTGCGGTGGCCGGGCCGTGTACCACGGCGCCGTCCGTCAGCCGGAACGTGCTGCCGTGCCAGGGGCAGGTGACGCACGGCCCGTCGCCGTCATCGGTGAGGCGGCCCTGGTGGAGCGGCCCGCCAAGATGCGCGCACTGATCGGCGAGGGCCAGCACGTCCGCGCCCTGGCGGAGCACGGTGAGGGTCAGGTAGCCGAGTTTGCGCCGGGCGAGGCGGCCGTCGGGCAGTTCGTAGACGCGGCACAGGTCGTGCCAGCCGAGCGCGGTGAGGTGCGCCACCGGTTCGGCGTGGCTAGCTCCCGCACCGAGGCCGAACGCCAGATGCCGGCCCAGGAAGCCGCCCGTGGTCACCGCGGCGAGGCCACCGAGCGCCAGCAGCCTGCCGTCGCCGTCCTTGCCCGCCATCCGGGCGAGCAGCGAGGCGGCGAACAGCGCCGACGCGCCGGCTCCGGAGGCGGCGTGCACGAGGCCGACCCGCTGCTGCTCGCGGTGGAGCGACGACCAGTCGGCGAACCCGGCCGCGGCGGCGGGGAGCGTGCCGGCGAGCCCGAGGGCAAGCAGGACCCGCGATGCACGCCCATTGCCTGGCACGAAGTCCAGCACCGTCGCCGACGTCCAGAAGCCCAGCGGGAGCGTTATCAGCGCCGGGTGGACGGGCTGGCCGAGCCAGACCCCGTGCAGCGCGTCCGCCTTGGCTCCGGACGGCAGGACACGCCGGACGGCACGTGCGAGCGGCTGGGCCAGCCGGTCAAAGGTCTCGGCGTCTTCCAGGCGCCCGGCGAGGTTGGCCGGGGCAGACAGCACCTTCAGGCCAGGACGGGGAATGCGGGAACGGCCGCCGCGCCGGGGAAAGAGCCTGGCGTGGGATGGGCTCATATGCCCTCTCCTACCCGGCGATGTGATCACCTACCGTGGCCCGACCTAACGCTGGCGTAACGGTGCCCGGCCCGCACGTCACCTGAGCCAAGGCGGCCTCTGCCCACGCGGTCTTCACTAACGTGGCCCGGTCGGTGGCTCACCACCGGGCGGCGCCAGGATGCCGCGGTCCAGGGCGCTGTCGATCATGTCGCGCGCGTAGGCGCCCAGTGACGGCGATCCGTCCTCGATCAGGGCCACCCGGGCCAGCACCTGGTCGGCGGTGACGTCGTGCGCTGCCCAGGTCCCGCCCTCGGTCACCATGTTGATGAGCATCGGCTGCAGCCGGTCCAGGGCCCGGGCGAACTTCGCTTCTGCCGTCGCGCGCTCCTCGAACTCGTCCCACAGCGCGCGCAACGACGCCGCCTGCGGCGGCGGCAGGATCGGGAAGAGCCGGTCGGCCGCCGCGCGCTCGGCCGCCGCCTGCCGCGCCTGTTGCGGCTGCGCCGCGTACTGGAACAGGTCCCCGGCGTCGATCTCGACCAGGTCGTGCAGCACCAGCATCGCCATCACCTTGCCCAGGTCGGTGCCGGGCGGGGCGTGCTCGGCCAGCACCAGGGCCATGAGCGCCAGGTGCCAGGAGTGCTCCGCCGAGTTCTCCCGCCGGGAGCGGTCGGTCAGGGTGGACTGCCGCAGCACCGTCTTGAGCCGGTCGGCCTCCAGCACGAAGGCGACCTGCCGGTCGAGGGGTTCCATGGACCCATTCGATCAGGCACGGGCGGCACCAGCTTGCTTTCCGGCGGCGCTATTCGGTCCGGAGCACGGCCGCGGGCCGGGTCCGGGCCGCGGCCGCACCGGGACCGGCGGCCAGCAGGTTTCCCGCCACCAGCAGGGCCAGGAACGCGGCGAGCAGGGCCGGAAGGGGCACCACGGTGACCGGGACGGCGCCCAGCGAGGAGGCGAAGGCAGCCCACGCCCAGTGGCCGGCCGCCACCCCGAGCGGCCCGCCGACCAGCACGGCGACCACGAGGATCACGCTCGCCTGCCAGGCGACCGCCGCCATGACCTGGCGGCGGGTCAGGCCCAGCGCCTTGAGCAGGGCGAGCTCGCGGCGCCGCTGGCGGACCGACGCGAGCAGGGCCAGCGCCAGGGACAGCACCGCGCCGGCCGCCACCGCCAGCGCCAGTGCGAGCGGCTGACTGCCCATCCGGGCCGCGTCCAGGATCGCCGCGCCCTGGACCCGGTTCTGCGGCAGCCGGTAGGTCCCGCCGGGGGTGCCACCGGGATCGGCGTGGCTGATCCTGGCCACCAGCGCCTTGGAGCTGGCGCCGGGTGCCAGGTCGATCGCCACCGCCGAGGGAAAGGCGGGAATGGCCACCGCCGAGCTCGCCGCCTGCTGCACCGATGACGGGCCGGGGGGAAGGCCCTGGGCGGCCAGCAGCGTGCTGTCGGCGAGCATGGCGCCGCGGCCCAGCGATACGTGGTCGGCTATGGTCAGCCCGATCGACGGCAGGGTCACCGTGCCCACGATGGTGAGCGTGCGCCTGGCCCGCCCGCTGCCGACGGTCACCGTCTCCCCGACCCGCTTGCCGAGCTGGCGCAGGGTGGCGACGCCCAGCTCGATCTGGCCCGGCCCGGCGATCGGGTGGCCGCTGGTGGTCGGTGGCTCCACCGAGCCGAGGTGCCGGGTCAGCCCCAGTACGGGCACGGTCTGGCCATCGATGGGGATCTGCGTGAACGCGAAGGTCGACCAGCCGGTGACCCCCGGCTGGCCGCTGACAAGCCTGTCCATCTGCGCGGGTGGCCAGCTGCCGTACCCGCCCTGGGTGTCCATCAGCAGCGTCCAGTTCCAGCCGTACCGGGCCGGGTTGGTCAGCAGCCCGGTCAGGCTGGCGCCGAACACCACCGCCATCGCCACCGCCACGACAGCGACCACGGAGCCGATCAGGGTGGCCAGCACGGGAATCGGCCGACGTCCGGCCCTCCGCTCCAGTGCCTCCCTGGTTCCCACCACGGCGGTCACCGGCAGGCCCGCCGCGGCGGCGGCCGCGGCGACCGACGACGCGCCGGCGGCCGGGGCGTCGCTGGCCGGCCGCACCGACCGCCAGGCCAGCACCGAAAGGACGGCGAGGAGCGCGGCAGCGAGCACGATGCCTCCGCCCGCGAGCACCAGCGGATCCGCCCGCACGCCACGGGCCGGGTCGAACTCCCTGACCGCGCCCACCGGGGCGAGCGGTGAGACCGCGACCGCGCCCGCCACCGCCAGCGCCGTGCCGCCGAGGACTGCGACCGCCCCCGTCAGCCCGGAGGCGAGCGCCGCCTGGGCGCGGGACGTGCCCATGGCGCGTAGCCCCGTCAGGTCGCGCCTAGACCGCTCCAGCAGCTGCGCCAGGCCCTGGCCAGCGAGCACGAGCAGGGCCAGCGCCGCCAGGCCCCCGAGGATGGCAAGCGCGACCGCCTGCGGCTTGATGCCCTGTTGCACCTCGTGGTGAAGGATGTCCAGGCGGCGGATGTTCAGGTGAATCGTGCCCGGTGGCACGTGGAACATCCGGTCCACCTCGCGCGCGAGCGCGGCCAGGTGCCGCTGGAGCGCCGGGATGCCGGCGCTCCCCGCTGTGAGCCGCAGCCCGACCCACCCGAACGCGAACTCGCCGTTGAGGTACCTGGCGGTGGCCGCCGGGGGCAGTACGGCGCCGTTGACGTCGTCGAACTGGTCCCCAAGCGCCGGGGGGATGACCACGATGGCGGTGACCAGGAACGTGGACCGCCGGGCCGGGACCTGCACATTTGTCTTCAGGTTCTGCCGGTAGAACGCATAGGTCACGTGGCCGCCGACGCCGGTATGGAAGAACCGGGCCTGCCCGGCCGTGAGCGCGATCTCGCCGGTGGCGCCGGGCCGGGGCAGCCTGCCCGCCAGCACCGTCAGCCGGTCCTGCCGGAAGCCATCCCCGTCGAGGCTGCCGGTCAGGCCGTTGGTGAGCCAGCCGTCGTTGACCTCGCCGTTCACGACCGGGTTGGCGTTCAGGCCCACGGTGGCGGCGGCGGACGCCACGCCGGGCAGACGCTCGACCTGCCGGATTACCGGCAGCACCGGACCGGGCACGTTGACGAACACATCGCTGGAGTTGATCGCGTGCAGATAGCGCCCGTAGGCCGTGTCGGTGCGCCGCGCCCCGGCCAGGGCCCCCAGCGCGACCATGCCGAGCAGCCCGCAGATCAGGGCCACCACGAGCACGGAGCGACGTGAGCGCCAACGTGTCGCCCGCCAGTAGTAGAGGGCCGCGCTCACGGCTCGGTCACCTCCGCCGTGTGGCGCCCCCGCCCTGGGCGCGCGGCACCGGAACTCATGATCCAAGTAGAGGGCATGGCGCAGGTGGCTCTCAATAGTGCTAGAACGAGACCTGGCGGGGGCTGGCCTCACCCCGGCCTGCATGCTGGCAGGCACGTGTGCCCACGGCGCTGCTGTCCGCCGGCCCGGAGGCGCGCTACGATCACCGGCTGATGGCAACGATCCGGGTCGCGCTGGCCGAGGATAACGTCCTACTCCGGGAGGGGGTCTCCCGGCTGGTGTCGGCGAACGAGGAATTCGAGCTGGTCGGAACCGCCCCCGACCTGCCGCAGCTGCTCGCGCTGGTGCGTGAGCAGCAGCCCGACGTCGTCGTGACCGACATTCGGATGCCGCCCACTGGGACCAACGAGGGTATCCAGGCGGCTGCCTGGCTGCGTGAGAACCACCCGGAAGTGGGCGTGGTGGTACTCAGCCAGTACACCGCCCCGGCGTATGCGATGGCGCTCCTTGAGCACGGATCCGCCGGCCGCGCGTATCTGCTCAAGGAGCGGGTGGCCAGCGTCGACGAACTGGCGCGGGCCATCCGGGCGGTGGCGCAGGGCGGATCGGTGATCGATCCCCTCGTCGTTGACGAGCTGGTGAGATCGCGGTCAGGCCAGCAGCAGCCCGGCATGGCGTCGCTGACGCCACGGGAGTCGGAGATCCTGGCCGAGATGGCGCAGGGCAAGAGCAACGCCGCGATCGCCGCCGCCCTCAGTGTCTCCGAGCGCGCGGTGGAGAAGCACACCAACTCGATCTTCGCCAAGCTCGGCCTCAGCGAGGAAAAGGACCTCAACCGCCGGGTCAAGGCCGTCCTGCTGTTCCTGGCCGAGGGCGAGGGAGGCTGACCACACCATCGCCAGGGTGGCAGCACCCTGCCCAGGTCAGCGCCGTCGTGCGAAGCTTGAGACATGACCACACCCCCGCACTCGGTGGTCGTAGTCGACGATCAGGCGCCGTTCCGGCTGGCCGCCAAGGCGGTGCTGCGGCGGCTCGACTGCTTTGAGCTCGCCGGCGAGGCTTCGAGCGGGGCCGAGGCGATCGAGCTGGTCGAGTTGCTCCACCCTGCCCTGGTGCTGATGGACATCAACATGCCCGGGATGAACGGGATCGAGGCCACCCGCCGGATCGTGTCCGCTCACCCGGAGACCGTGGTGTTCCTCTGCTCGACCTACGACGTGGAGGACCTGCCCCCGGGCGCCGCTGACAGCGGCGCCAGCGCCTACGTCAACAAGGAGCGGCTCGGGGCCGAGATGCTGCGCCAGCTGTGGGCGGCCCGGGATTCGGGGTCGTTCGCCACCGCCTGAGCAGGCGTGGCGCCGGGATCAGATGACCGGCACCGACCCGCTGATCGTGGAGCCGCGCCCCGGCTGCGACTCCCAGCGGATGGTGCCGCCGATGGCACCCAGGCGGTCCGACATGTTGACGAAGCCATGCCCGGCTCGGGCCTTGGCGGGATCGAAACCCGGCCCGTTGTCGCTCACCGAGAACAGCAGCCCACCGGACTCCTCCCAGACGCGCACCCGCGCGCTCGCCTCCGGTGCGTGCTTGGCCGCGTTCTGCAGGGCCTCGAGGCAGCAGAAGTAGACCGCGGTCTCCACCACCTG
>DAITAE010000499.1:0-3854 GCA_036824445.1 Streptosporangiaceae bacterium
CCCTTGGGGACGGTGATCTCGAACCCGTCGATGGTGACGGTGACCCCGTCGGTCAGCGGCGCCACCGGGGCAGGCTCGTTGGTCTGCAACGTCAACTCAGTGCCTCCCTCGCGCGCGCCCGCGGCGTCACCGGGAACCCCCGAACAGCGTGGCGGCGGCCGGGTCGAACGGGCAGCCGCCCCCCTTCTGGTGCTCGAGGTACTCGTCCCGGAAGTACTTGATCGACGAGGTGACCGGGGCGACCGCACCGTCGCCCAGCGCGCAGAACGCCCGGCCGAGGATGTTGTCGCAGATGTCCAGCAGCTTCTCCAGGTCTTCCTCGCTGCCGTGGCCGTGCTCCAGCCGGTCGAGGACGCGGACCATCCAGAACGTCCCCTCCCGGCAGGGCGTGCACTTGCCACACGACTCGTGCTCGTAGAACTCGGTCCACCTCAGCACGGCACGGACCACGCAGGTGGTCTCGTCGAAGATCTGCAGTGCCCGGGTGCCGAGCAACGACCCGGCCGCCGCCATCTCCTCGAAGTCGAGCGGCACGTCGAGGTGCTCGTCGGTGAGGATCGGGGTCGACGACCCGCCCGGCGTCCAGAACTTGAGCCGGTGCCCGGCCCTGACCCCGCCCGCGAGATCCAGCAGCTCGCGCAGCGTGATGCCCAGCGGGGCCTCGTACTGGCCCGGGGTCGTGACGTGCCCGCTGAGCGAGAAGATGCCGAATCCGGTCGACTTCTCGGTCCCCATCCCGGCGAACCAGCCGGCGCCGTCGGCGATGATCGACGGCACGGACGCGATCGACTCGACGTTGTTGATCACGGTGGGGCAGGCGTACAGGCCCTCCACCGCGGGGAAGGGCGGCTTGAGCCGCGGCTGCCCCCGGTAGCCCTCCAGCGAGTCGAGCAGCGCCGTCTCCTCGCCGCAGATGTACGCACCGCCCCCGGAGTGCACCACGATGTCGAGGTCATAGCCCGAGCCGAGGATGTCGCGGCCGAGGTACCCGGCCTCATACGCCTCGGCGACCGCCTGCTGGACCCGCCGCACTACGTGCAGCACCTCACCGCGCACGTAGATGAAGGCCGTGTTGGCCTTGATCGCGAACGAGGTGATGATGGAGCCCTCGATGAGCATGTGCGGGGTCGCCATCATCAGCGGGATGTCTTTGCAGGTGCCGGGCTCGGATTCGTCGGCGTTCACCACGAGGTAGTGCGGCTTGCCCTCGCCCTGCGGGATGAAGCCCCATTTCACGCCGGTGGGAAAGCCGGCGCCGCCGCGGCCGCGCAGGCCCGACCCCTTCAGCGCGGCGACGATGTCGTCCTGCGGCATCCGCAGCGCCTGCTCCAGTGCCTGGTAGCCGCCCTCGCGGCGGTAGCCCTCAAGCGTGAATGAGTCCGGCTCGTCCCAGTGGGCGGTGAGGACGGGCGTGAGCACGCCGCTCAATTCATTGCCTCCCTCGCGGGCGCTGCGCTGGCTTCGGGCGGCGGGTCCTCGGCGCCGGGACACCGCTGACGCGGCGTTGGGCCCGGCGCCTGCGGCGTTCCCGATCCCGAGGGTGCCAGAAGGCGCATCATTGCTCGGTCCCCTCGCTGGCGGCGGGCGGCGGCGGGGCCGTCCAGCCGTGCTCCCTGGCCAGCCGCAGGCCGACCAGGCTGGCGGGCCCCGCCTGCGGGCCGAGCCCCGCCTGCCCGTCGGGGAAGCCTGCCAGGATCCGGGAGGCCTCCCGCCAGGTGCACAGGTGGTCCGGACCGCGGGGCAGCGTGATCTTGGCGCCGGACCGCAGGCCATCGACGAGGTCACGGGCGCTGTCGGGGGTCATGTTGTCGAAGAACTCCCAGTTGACCATGACGACCGGGGCGTAGTCGCAGGCTGCGTTGCACTCCACGTGTTCCAGGCTCACCTTGCCGTCCGGCGTGGCCTCGTGATCGGCGACACCCAGGTGCTCGCGCAGATCGGCCAGGATCTGGTCCCCGCCCATGATGGCGCACAGCGTGTTCGTGCATACCCCCACGTGGTACTCACCGACCGGATGCCGCTTGAACATGGTGTAGAAGCTGACCACGGAAGCCACCTCCGACTCGGCGAGCCCGAGCCGCTCGGCGCAGTAGTCGATGCCGTCGTCGGAGACGTGCCCCTCCTCGGCCTGGACCAGGTGCAGCAGCGGCAGCAGGGCGGACCGGGAGCGCGGGTAGCGGGCGATGATCTGGTCGGCGTCGGCGTCGAGCCGACTGCGCGTTTCGTCGCTGAACGGCATTACGTGCCCACCCCTCCCGTCCGGTCGCTCACCTGTCCACCCCTCCTAGTACCGGGTCAATGCTTGCTACCGCGACGATCACGTCGGCGATCAGGCCGCCCTCGGCCATCGCCGAGACCGACTGCAAGTTCGTGAACGACGGGTCGCGGAGGTGGACCCGGTAGGGGCGCGTGCCGCCGTCGCTGACCGCGTGGCAGCCCAGCTCGCCACGAGGGGATTCCACGGCGGCGTAGGCCTGCCCCCCGGGCACCCGGAAGCCCTCGGTGACGAGCTTGAAGTGGTGGATGAGGGCCTCCATCGACTGGCCCATGATCCGGGCGATGTGCGCGGGGGAGTTTCCCAGCCCGTCCGCGCCGACCGCGAGCTGGGCCGGCCAGCCGATCTTCGCATCGCTGATCATCACCGGGTCGTGGGCGGGGCGCTTGGCGGCCAGCCGGTCCACGCATTGCTCGATGATCTTGAGCGACTCCTCCATCTCGTCCATCCGGATGGCGTACCGGTCGTAGGCGTCGCAGGCGTCCCGCGTCGGCACGGCGAACTCGTAGGTTTCATAGCCGCAGTAGGGCTGGCTCTTGCGCAGGTCCCACGGCAGCCCGGTGGCCCGCAGGATCGGCCCGGTCACCCCGAGGGCCATGCAGCCGGCCAGGTCCAGGTAAGCGACGTTCTTCGAACGCCCACGGAAGACCGGGTTGCTGTCGAACAGCGCCCGGATCTCCCCGATCAGCGCCGGCTCAACACCCAGGAACTCGCGCAGCTTCTCCAGCGCGCCCGCCGGAAGGTCCTGCGACACACCGCCGGGGCGGATATAGCTGTTGTTCATCCGCAGCCCGGAGATCAGCTCGAACAGATCGAGCACCTTCTCGCGTTCCCGGCAGCCGTAGAGGAACACGGTGCTGGCGCCCAGCTCCAGGCCGAACGTGCCGATCGCCGTCATGTGCGAGGCGATCCGGTTGAGCTCCATCATCAGCACCCGCAGCACGTTGGCCCGCTGCGGGACCTCGGCCTCGATCCCCAGCAGGCGCTCCACGGCCAGGCAGTACGCGGTCTCGTTGAAGATCGGCGCCAGGTAGTCCGCCCGGGTGCAGAACGTCACGCCCTGCGTCCAGGTCCGGAACTCCATGTTCTTCTCGATGCCGGTGTGCAGGTAGCCGATGACCGGCCGCAGTTCGGCGACGGTCTCACCGTCCAGGGTCAGGATCAGCCGCAGCACGCCATGCGTGGACGGATGCTGCGGCCCCATGTTGACGACCAGGCGCTCCTCGCCTGGGCGGTCGCCAGCCTCGTCGGCGGCGGCGACGACCTCGTCCCAGTCCTGCCCGCCGACGTTGTAGACCCGTCCCTCCGTCTCAGCCGTCACTGACGTGCCCTCCGCTCCTTCGGCACGGTGCCGGCCCGGTACCCCCCGCGCATGGCGCCGGTCCGGTCATTGGTATGCCCTCCGCTCGTCGGGCGGCGGTATGGTCGCGCCGCGGTATTCGACGGGGATGCCGCCGAGCGGGTAGTCCTTCCGTTGCGGGTGGCCCTTCCAGTCGTCGGGCATCTCGATCCGGGTGAGTGCGGGATGCCCATCGAAGATGATCCCGAAGAAATCCCAGGTCTCCCGCTCGTGCCAGTC
>DAITAE010000500.1:0-3850 GCA_036824445.1 Streptosporangiaceae bacterium
CCGACGATCGGGCTGCACCCGCACGACATCCAGCGGATGAACGACCTGCTGCTGCAGCTGCGCGACAAGGGCAACACGGTGCTCGTCGTCGAGCACAAGCCGGAGGCGATCGCGATCGGCGACCACGTCGTCGACCTCGGCCCCGGGGCCGGCACCGCCGGTGGCGAGGTGGTCTTCGAGGGCACCGTCGACGGGCTGCGGGCCAGCGGCACGGTGACCGGGCGGCACCTGGACGACCGGGCCTGCCTGAAGCCGTCGCTGCGAACACCATCGGGAGTGCTGGAGGTGCGCGGCGCCCGCACCCACAATCTGCAGGACGTCGATGTCGACATACCGCTCGGCGTGCTGGTGGTGGTGACCGGCGTGGCCGGGTCGGGGAAAAGCTCACTGCTCCACGGGTCGGTGTCTGGCCGGGAAGGAGTGGTGTCGGTCGACCAGGGGGCGATCCGCGGCTCGCGACGGAGCAACCCGGCGACGTACACCGGGCTGCTCGATCCGATCCGCAAAGCGTTCGCGAAGGCCAACGCCGTGAAGCCGGCGCTGTTCAGTGCCAACTCCGAGGGCGCCTGCCCCAACTGCAACGGCGCCGGCGTCGTCTACACCGACCTGGCGATGATGGCCGGCGTCGCCACCACCTGCGAGGAGTGCGAGGGGAAGCGGTTCGACGCGTCGGTGCTGGAATACCACCTCGCCGGCCGGGACATCAGCGAGGTGCTCGCGATGTCGGTGACCGAGGCGGGGGAGTTCTTCGGCACCGGCGAGGCGCGCATTCCGGCCGCGTCGGCCATCCTCGGCCGGCTGGCCGACGTCGGGCTCGGCTACCTCAGCCTCGGGCAGCCGCTGACGACGCTGTCCGGCGGCGAGCGGCAGCGGCTCAAGCTGGCCACGCACATGGCCGAGAAGGGCGGCGTCTACGTCCTCGACGAGCCGACCGCCGGCCTCCACCTCGCCGACGTCGAGCAGTTGCTGGGCCTGCTCGACCGGCTCGCCGACTCCGGCAAGTCGGTCATCGTCATCGAGCATCACCAGGCGGTCATGGCGCATGCCGACTGGATCATCGACCTCGGCCCCGGCGCCGGCCATGACGGCGGCAGGATCGTCTTCGAGGGCACACCCGCCGGCCTGGTCGCCGCCCGCTCCACCCTCACCGGCGAGTACCTCGCGGCCTACGTCGGCACCTGACCGAGGCCCGCGCGGACAACGCGAGACGAGTCCTCTCATCCGTTTCGGCTCGACGCAGTCTGATGCCGATAATGAACATTATGTAAAGTTAGTCTCCAGACCGCCCGTCCGCACCGGTCCCCTCACGCTGGCCCGTCCGTACCCGCGCGTCCCGTTCCGTCTCACTGATGGTGCCTTGTGAACTGGCTTTCCGGCGGGTTTCGTGCTGTCCTTAGGTTTCGGCTGGATTCGTGCTGTCCCACCGACCGGGACGCGGGTATCCGAAGGAGGCTCAGACATGGCCCAGGCAGCCGTGCCCGTCACCCGGCCCCGGCCGGTTCCGGTCAGCATCCCCGTCCGGGAGATCCTCCCGTGGGCCGTATTCGCCGCCGTTCTCGGCCTGCTTGTGATCTATTTCGTCGGCGCCGAGCAGGGCGCGACGTCGCTCATCGGCGGGCACTACGTGCACGAGTTCGTGCACGACGGCCGTCATCTGCTCGGCTTCCCCTGCCACTGACCGCGCGGGGTTCGCGGCCACATGCTGATGAGAACGCTGCTGGTGCGCGGGATGCTCGCGGGGCTCGCGGCGGGCGCTCTCGCCCTCGTCTTCGCCTGGATCTTCGGTGAACCGCAGGTCGGGCACGCGATCGCCTTCGAGGATCAGCAGGCCCGGCTGGCGGGCGCCGCGCCCGCGCCGGAGCTTGTTTCCCGGACCGTGCAGGAGACCTTCGGCCTGGCGGTCGCCGTCGGCCTGGTCGGCCTGGCGCTCGGCGGCCTGTTCTCCATCGCGTTCGCGATCTGCTACGGCCGGATCGGGCGGTTCGGCCCCCGGGCGACCGCCGCGCTGGTGGCCGCCGGCGGGTTCGCCGCGGTCGAGCTGGTGCCGTTCCTGAAATATCCCGCCAACCCACCCTCGGTCGGCAACCCCGCGACGATCGGCCACCGCACGGTGCTGTACTTCACGATGATCGCGATCAGCGTTGCCGCATCGATCGCCGCGGTCCAGATCGGCCGGCGTCTCGCCGCCCGGTTCGGGAACTGGAATGCTTCCCTGCTGGCGGTCGCCACCTTCCTCGTCCTCGTGACGATCGCCTGCCTGGCGCTGCCCGCCGTCAACGAAGTACCCAGGGACTTCCCCGCGGTGGTGCTGTGGCGGTTCCGGCTCGCCTCGCTCGGCACCCAGGCCGTTCTGTGGGCGGCCCTCGGCCTCGTCTTCGGCGCGCTCACCGAACGCAGCCTGGCCAGGGCGGAGCAGCGCACCGGGCAGGTGCCGGTCACCCGGGCCTGACCCGGCCGCCCGCGCGGCCAGGTCGGCGTCCGAGCCCGGCGCCGGGTGCTATCCGGCGTAGTGATCACCCGCAGATCACGGCGCAGTCGGCCGGGTCGGACTGTCCGGGGGCCGGACTAGGGTCGGGCCATGGCTAACCGGATTACAGCGATCGCTATCGATTGTGCGGATCCCGAGCTGCTTGCCGGCTTCTGGACGGCCGTGCTCGGCTGGCAGATCACCGACCGAGACGATGACATCGTGTCCATCGGGGCGCCCGCGGCGCCGTTCGGCATCGACTTCGTCGTGGTTCCCGAGCCGAAACGAAACAAGAACCGGCTGCACCTGGATCTCAACGCCACCGACCGCGAGCAGGACGCCGAACTGCGCCGGCTGCTCGACCTCGGCGCCAGCCCGGCCGACGTCGGCCAGGGCGAGGTCAGCTGGTATGTGCTGGCGGACCCGGAAGGCAACGAGTTCTGCCTGCTGCGCCGCCGCGTTGACCCATTGTGATCACCCTTCAGCTATATGTGATCACCCGCTCCCCCGCCGCTCCGGGCCGGCCTCTCCCCCGCCACTCCCCTCCCCCGGCCGGTTCCCCGGACTGACCGGCGCGGCCCGCTGCCCCGTGGCCACCAGCCGGCGGCGGCGCCCGGCACGCGCCGGATCCGGCGTTTGCCTCGGCGGCAATCGAGATATATCGTGGCTGCCAACTGCTGCCGGCTAACGGCACGACAGCACGTGCACGCGGAGGTGGAGATGGCAACGGGGGCGGACTGGCGAGCTGGCGACGCCGAGCGCGAGGCCGTGGCAGGACAGCTCCGCGAGCACTACGCCGCCGGGCGGCTCACCATAGACGAGTTCCGGGCCCGCCTGGACGCGATCTACTCGGCCTCGACCGCGCGCGACCTCGGCCGCGTCACCGCGGACCTCCCGGCGGCCGGCGCGGCATGGGAAGGCGCCCGTGCGGCCGGGCCCCGCCCGGCTGGCCCGCGCCGCCGCCGGTGGGCAGCGCCCGCCGCCCTGCTGATCTTCGTCAGCCTGGTGACGGCGAGTGCGCTGGCGCTCGGCTCACTCCCCCACGGCGGCCTGCTTGTGCTTGCGCTGCTGCTCGTGGTGCTGCCGGTGATGCTCCTGGCCACGCTCGCTGGCGCCCTGATCTGGGTCGGGCGCCGCGCCTGGCGCAGCGGCGCCTGGCTCGAGGCGGTGCCGCTCGCCGTGGGCATGCCCTGGCTGGGCCGCCTGATGTGGCTGGCGCGCGCCGTCCTGGTAGGCCGGGCGTTCTGGCGGGCCAGCGAGCGGGTCAGCCGCCCGCTGCGCTCGCGCCGCGGGCATTACCACCGTTACGGCTACGCCCAATACCAGCGCTCCGCCGGCGGGCCGTGGGATCAGGCGCGGGTGGGCGACCTCAGCGGCACCACC
>DAITAE010000043.1:0-1434 GCA_036824445.1 Streptosporangiaceae bacterium
GGCCCGATTTCGTCGGCTGGCGGCTCAACTACGAGCAGGCCGCCTACGCGGTGGCCGCCGCCGTTGACGCGGTGCCGGCGCTGTGGTCGGGCCCCCGCCGATACCGTGCCGCCGCGATCCCGCCGATCCGCCCGCCGCGGGGGCGGCCGCCCAAGTAAGCCGCGCTGGGCTTGGAGCCACGCCGGGTTGAGCTGGCCAGGTGGAGCTGGGCGGGTGAAGTCGGCCGGAGGTCAGGACCCCAGGTAGCGCAGTACCGCGAGCACCCGGCGGTTGTCAGCCTCCGACGGCGGCAGGCCCAGCTTGATCAGGATGCTGGCCACGTGCTTTTCGACCACTCCGGCCGAGACGACGAGCGCGGCGGCGATCCCGGCGTTGGATCGGCCCTCGGCCATCAGGGCGAGCACGTCGCACTCCCGCGGTGTCAGCGCGGCCAGGCCGTCGGCATGACTGCTGGCCCTGACGAGCTGGCTGACCACCTCCGGGTCGAGCGCGGTGCCCCCGCCCGCCACCCGGGCCAGCGCGTCGGCGAATTCGGCCACGTCGGCAACCCGGTCCTTGAGCAGGTACCCGACGCCGGCCGCGTTGCCGGCCAGGAGCCGCGCCGCGTACTTGGTCTCGATGTACTGCGAAAGCATGAGCACACCCGTCCGCGGATGGTCGCGGCGAAGCTCGATGGCGGCGCGCAGGCCCTCATCCGTGTGGGTGGGCGGCATCCGGATGTCGGCCACCGCCACGTCGGGATCGTGCTCTGCCACGGCGGCCAGCAACGCGTCGGCGTCGGCCACGGCGGCGACCACCCGGTGGCCCCGGTCGGCGAGCAGCCGGACAAGGCCCTCCCGGAACAGGGTCGCGTCCTCGGCAATCACCACGCGCAGGGATCTCGGTTCTGTCATGGCGCGGCCTCAGGCACGCAGCGGGAGCTGGACCGTGACCTGCGTCGGGCCGCCGGGTGGGCTTGCTATCTCCAGGTCTCCGTCCACGGTGCGCACGCGCTGCACGAGCCCGGACAGGCCGCTGCCGCGGGCCGGGTCCGCCCCGCCGCGGCCGTCGTCGCTGACCCGCAGCATGAGCGTCCGCCCCCGCCCGGCCACCTCGATCACGACTTTGTTCGCGTAGCTGTGCTTGGCGGCGTTGGCCAGCAGCTCGGCGGCGCAGAAGTAAGCGATCGTCTCGATCGCCGGCGCCGGGCGCTGCGGGACGGCGACGGTCAGCTCGACCGGGATGGCACTGCTCGCGGCGAGAGTGGCCAGCGCGTCGGCCAGACCGCTGTCGAGTGCCGCCGGGTGAATGCCCCTGGCCAGGTTGCGCAGGTCGATCAGGGCGTCCTTGGCTCCCTGGTGGGCGGTGTCGACCAGCTCTCGGATCGCGGGGTCGGCCGTTTCGCCGAGCTTCTCCCTGGCCATGCCGAGATTCATGGCAATGGTGGCCAGCCGG
>DAITAE010000043.1:1534-15016 GCA_036824445.1 Streptosporangiaceae bacterium
AGCCGGCCCGGACCGAGGAGGCCGCGCATCAGCCAGCGGTCAGCCGAGGTGACTGCCCTGGCCGCCCAGGGAGCGGCGAGCAGCATTGCCGCGCCGGCCGCGAATGCGGCGAACGTGCCGGGGAAGGTGGCGACGTGGAGCGCGCCGAAGGGCGTGAGGGCGGACACCGGATGCAGCCGCACGCCGGGAGGGTGATTGCGGAAGAGCGGCCACCAGAGCGGGTAGGTCAGGTTGGCCAGCCCGGCGGCCGCGAAGAAGGCGGCGTAGAGCTCGCCCACCGTGACCGGCAGCTTCACCAGCAGGTACGCCGCGGCACGCCAGCCGGCGCCGTCGCGCACGGTGGCGCCCAGCCAGCCGACGGCTCCACGGCCCCGGCGGATCGGCGGCGGCCCGGCGATGCGCTCACCCAGCAGCCGCGCCGCCAGGCGGCGATGTGCCGCGCCCAGCCGGCGGGCGATCCTGGGCGTCAGGAAGAGCAGCGCCAGCAGCGCGAAGAGAACCACGCCGCCCAGGACCGGGATCAGCACGGCAGGGTGAGTTCGGGAGGACCCGGCCGGCGGGATGGCGCCGCGCGTCGTCAGGCTCACGGCGAGTGGCAATCCCGCCAGCGCGATGGGGAACGCGAGGACGCAGAGCCCGAGCGGGACCTCGATGACACAGAACAGCAGTTCCCGCAGCGTCCGGACGGTGAAAGGCGCGCGCACCGCCTCGCGGGTCAGCACGGCCAGCGAACCGCCCGCCCGGCGCAGCTCAGCGGGCCCTGGCGGCTCGCCCGGCCCGCGCCCAGGCGGCCGGCCGGCGGCTAGCGGGTTCACCGGACCGGTTGTGCTCATGGGCCTATTGTCCGCTCAGGCGTCACGGCGGGCGAGCAGCCAGCCTCCCGCGGCGAGCGCCACGGCTGCGTACAGGCTGAGCACGGCCAGGCCCGTCCATGCCGACAGCACGTGCGGGCACTGCGCAGCCCCGCCGCAGAGCACCGGCCTGGTCGTGGTCAGCGAGTTCCCGATGATGAAGATCGGCATGTAGGCCGCCACGGCGTGCGTGGCCGCGCCCACGATCTGCGCGATGAGATACACACCGACGACGAGCACGGCGATGGCCGCCGCCGTGTGCCGGATGATGGCGCCGAGCCCGAGGCCGACCAGCCCGATCAGGCAGTAGCTCGTTCCGCCCAGCAGCACCGCCCGGAGCACGCCCGGCTGGCTCAGGGTGGGCGCCGCTATGCCGTGGCGGAAGGCGGCCCCGCCGGCGAAGAAGGCCACGAATGAGGCCAGCTCGCCAACGGCCAGTGCCAGGGCACCGAACACGGCGGCCTTAGCGGCGAACAGCAGCGGCCTTCTGGGGGCCGCTGCGAGCGTCGCCCGGATCATGCCCGATGTGTACTCGCTGGTCACGGTCAGCACGCCGAGCACACCGATCAGCAGCAGGCCCGGAACCACCCCCGCCAGCACGTTGTTCGTCAGGTCCGCGGACTTGCTCATGGTGTTGACCCCGATGACGACGGCCATGGCTACCGCGCCGGCCGCGGTGATCGCCAGGGTCCACCAGGTGGAGCGCAGGCTGCGGAGCTTGATCCATTCCATTCGTGCGACGTGCCGGAACAGGTAGTGGCCGGCCGACGCGCGCCTCGTGAGCACGGTCATGATGAGCCCTCCTTGCGCTGAGCCGCCCCTGACGCGGCGCGGGGAACCTCGGGATGCCCGCGGTATTCGGTGCTGGCGCCGGTCAGTTGCAGGAACGCGTCCTCCAGGGACGCTGCGCCGGCCGAGAGGGCGGCGACCGAGGTGTCGGCGAGGAGCCGGCCTTGGCCGATCACCACCAGGTGCTCGGCCATCAGCGCCATCTCGCTGATCAGGTGGCTGGAGACGAACACCACTCGGCCCTGCCCGGCCAGCGACTTCAGCAGGTCGCGGATCCAGTGGATGCCCGCCGGGTCCAGGCCGTTGACCGGCTCGTCCAACAGCAGCACCGGGGGGTCGCCCAGCAGCGCCGCCGCGATACCGAGGCGCTGCGCCATGCCGAGCGAAAAGCTCCCGGCGCGCTTGCGGGCGACGCTGGCCAGGCCGACGATATCGAGAACCTCATCTACGCGGCGGCCGTCGATGGCGTTGCTGGCCGCCAGCGCGGCCAGGTGGGCGCGGGCGCTGCGGCCCGCATGAAAGGCCTTGGCCTCCAGCAACGCCCCGGCTTCGCGCAGCGGCCAGCGCAGGTCGCGGTAGCGGCGGCCGCCGATGCGCGCCTGCCCCGCATCGGGCCTGTCGAGGCCCAGGATGAGCCGCATCGTCGTCGACTTGCCCGAGCCGTTGGGGCCCAGGAAGCCGGTCACCACCCCGGGCCGCAGGTCGAAGCTGAGCGCGTCGACGGCGAGCGTGGGACCGTAGCGTTTGGTCAGATCGCGGACCTCGATCATGTGATCTCCCCAGGTCATGGGGGACGCCCTCGACGGCCGGGGCCGACGGCGCCCCGCAGCTGCGTCCACTCGGGACATCACGCTATGGACGTGGCGGGCCGCCCGGAACGTGGCCAGCGCCCGTCTTCACGTGGGGGATTTCCCCCCAGAACCACCGCCGGGGTCGGCCGGGCTGTCAACACCGGCGTTCCCTCAGTCGCTGTCCAGTACCGCGCGCAGCGATACCACCGCCTGGACGGTGTGGCTCCTGACCGCGCCCCGGCTGATGCCCATGGCCGAGGCGATCTGGTCCTCCGGCAGCCCGGAGTAGTAGTGCAGCACCAGCGCCTCGCGCTGCCGCGGCGGGAGAGCCCGCAGCGCCAAGACCAGGGGAGAGCGCTCGAGCTGGGCGATCTCAGCCTGCTCGGCGCCCGGCATGCCGGGCATCGGGTTTGGCGCGGCCCTGTTCCCCGTCATGCGGTGCCGCGGCGCCGAGCGGGAACGGTTCACCACCGACTGGCGCAGGTAGGAGAGCGCGCGGTCGCCGTCCCGCAGCCTCCGCCAGGCGGCGTGTACGGCGATGAACGAGTCCTGCACGATTTCTTCTGCCGTGGCGATGTCTCCAACCAGCAGCGTTGCCAGCCTGACCAGCGGCCGGTAATGAATCCGGTACAGCGCGGTCACCGCGCGGTCGGCGTCCCAGTCGGGCCATGCGCCCGACTGGTCTCCGCTCACCGGGTCGCCAGGGGCGATCGTCCCATCACCCACCCAGGCCTCCGTGTGGGACCGGCCGCGCGCTGCCCGCCCGGCCACCGGCCGATCGCCATCACGTCCACTCATGCGGCTGCGCTGATCACGATGCTGCCGGCCGCTGTCGGCCCAAACGACCAACCGAGAAGAATCAACATGGTCAGTCGCACAGCGGCCACGGACTCCTTACCCCCGGCGGGGGGCATGTACGCACGGCTCCCCGTACGGCGGCCGGGCTCTGCCGCGCCGCGTGTATCAGGGCCGTCCCCATCCGGCTCCGTCAGGGCAGAAGGCCAGATTCGTGAGCTGTAGGGGGGTGTTGTGATGGCGCTTGAACGGGATTGGCATCGGGCCCGCGCCTTGCGCGGTCCGCGGTGGCGGCAGCCATGGCCGAACGGCATGAGCAAGGTCGGTGCCGCAGCACCCGGCCTGTCTGGCACAAACCCGATCGAGATCACCGCGACCGCGTAGGCGTCGCCCGGCTTCCGCGCGGGCGCTCAGGCGCCCCGCCATGTCAGGTGAGTCCGGCCGCGGCGCGGCCGCCCGCTGTTGGCCCGCGGCACCGGCCGAGCTGATCAGCCTCGCGATGCCGCGCCGCCGCGACGATCCACCAGGATCCCCATTTGCCCCGGGGCTTCGTCAGCCCCGCCACGCCACGAAAGGAGGTGAGTCACGTGTATCGGCATCCAGATGTTGGCCGGCAGCTCGCCAGCGAACGGCAGCGCGACCTGCTGGCGCAGGCCGAGCGGCACCGCCTGGCCCGGCAGTTCGCCGCGGTAGCCAGGGCGTCGCGGCGCGCCGAACGTGCCGAACGGCGGCTGCGGCTGGCCGTCCGCAGGGCCATGCGGCTGCGCGCGGGACTGGAGCAATGACAGCGCTCCAGGCCCGGCCCGGGGGGGCACGCGCCGGACAGGAGCGTGCCCCCCCGGCGCGTCAGCGGCGAGCGCGCGAGGGCGTCATCCGGTATCCGCGGTGGTGACGGGCCGGGACCCGGCGGCCGCGCCCGGGACCTGATGATGATCGGGTTCGCCGGCGCGCACGGCAACGGTCAGACCATGGTGGGCCGGCAGCTTGCGGAGGCTGCTGAGCACAGGTGCGCGGGCCACCATAATGACGCCAATGATCAGCGCGGCTATGCCCGCTGCCCGCAGCGCCAGCATGCCGGGCGACACGAACACCGGGTCGGCGAAGACCACCATGCCGAGCACTATCCCGGAGACGGGCTCCGCCGCGGCGATGCCCGGCAGCGAGGCGCGCAGCGGACCCGCGTTGAACGCGCTCTCCAGCAGCAAAATACCAACGAAACCGGCCGCCACTAGGCAATAGACGGGCCAGCTCGTGAACAGCGCCGCCAGCGTGTGGGCGCTGAGCAACTGCATCGTGCGCCGGGTCAGCGCGTCCGAGATGCCGAAGACCAGGCCGGCGGCTATCCCGGTGAGCATCGCCCGCTGGTCGCCCGGACGTCGGCGTCCGGCCTGGACCAGGGCGTAAGCCAGCACGCCGACCCCGGCCGCGGCGGGCCAGTAGCTGAACGAGCCGAACGACACCGTGGCGGACCTCGGTGCCCGCGTCAGCGCCAGGGCAACGACGCCCGCGCTCAGAATGACGGCGCCGATCAGCTCGGTCTTCGTGACGCGCTGCCTGGACAGGATGGCCGCGAGAATGAGAGCGAAGATCAAGTTCGATGTGAGCAGCGGCTCGGCGATCGACAGCTTGAGATGACCCAGCACCCACGCCGAGGTGAGCTGTCCCCCGACCATCGCGGCGACGCCCACCAGCCACCTGGGCTGGCGCACCAGGTCGCCGAGCAGCCGCAGGTGCAGGAAGTGCGCCTTGGGCGCCCGCTCAGCGACCCGCTGCTGAAGCACGAAGCCGGTTCCGAGGAGGACTGCCGCGGCCATGGCGAGCAGGTACTCCACGCCCAGAACCTACCCCGTACGCGCCGCCCCATCCTCCTCGTCGGCGTGTCGGCCGCCATGCCGCCATCGCGGGCGCCCGGCCGCCGCCGTCACGCCGCCATCGCGGGCGCCCCGCCGGCGCCGTAACGGCCCCGGCGTGCTGTCTCCAGCACCGTGGCTTTCCGTTCGTGGCTGGTCGAGGTCGCCAGCCGCTCCGGTGCGCTGACCACGTCCGGTCTGACCGGCCTTTTCGGCGCGCCGCATCTCCCGGAGGCTGTATCCGATGGTCACCAGCACGGTCAGGCCGCCCAGGGCAACGCCGGCACCGGTCCCCACGCCGGACAGGGGCAGCACGTCGCTGAAGATCAGCACCGCGCCCAGGCCGATGGCGCCGATGCCGAACAGGATGGCGGAGGCCGTCGCGACGCGGCTGGCCGCCGCCCTGTCGGCCGCCGAACGCGCGCGTACCCGTACGGCGTCCAGGCGGCGTCTGGCCCATTCGTATTCGACCGCGAAGACGATCAGCGCGAGGAGGATCACGAGCAGACCCGGCCCGGGCGCCACCAGCAGCACCACGCCGACGGCGAGGATAACGGTACCCACGACGGTGATGGCGATCCGGCGGAGCAATCGGACCAGGTTCATGCATCAAGGATGCCAGGTGCGGGTGAGCCGGGAACCCACGGTCTGGGGGCTGCTGCGCTCCGCTGGAGGCGGCAGGCCCGGTGCTGAGCCGCCGCCGGGGTCACCCCGGGCCGCCGTCCTCACTTCCGTCCGAGGACGGCCCGCACTGCGGCGTTGGTCGCCGCCAGGCTGAGGTCGTCGGAGAACGGGCCGCCAGGGTACGGGACGACCCACACGTGCAGCATCTGCGGCGTGTACCTGTCGTGCCAGGTCGCCAGGTTGCAGGAGCCCCGCAGCCGGACTCCGAATCCGGCGATGGTCGGCTTGCCGCCGTCGCACACCACGAGGTGCGCGTGCCAGCGGGTCAGCGACCCACCCACCTGCGGCCCGCTGGCGTTCCTGTTCTCGATGTACATGGCACCGAGCAGGATCGGCGCATGGTGCGGCACGTCGGTCGCGTAGACGAGCGAAGACGGGTACCGAGGATCGAGGCCGGCGTAGCGGGGATCGCTGCCGTCGTAGAGGAGGTGCTCCTCGCCGTTGACACGCAGCACGTAGGTGTACCCCGCCGCGAACGCAGCCTGAATGCTCTGGTACCGGGCGAGGCTCGCGCCGGTCTCCTTGATCAGCCGGGCGGCGGCGATGACCTGCGCCGCGGTCGGGGGCGCGGTGGAGCCGTACACCTTCATGTCCGGGAGACGCGAGGCCGACAGCATGCCAGGCATGCCCGGCAACCCCGATGACCCCGCCCCCGGCGCCGCCGCGGCCATGCCCGCCGGCCCCTCGGGGCCGGCCCAGCCCGGCACCATCACCGCGGTGGTCGCCGCGACCACCAAGGCGGGGACGGCCGCCACGCTGGCAAGGGCTGCCAGGCCCCGGCGGCGAACCGGCCGGTCGGCGAGGGATGGCCGCCACCAGAGCGCCGCGCACCAGGCGATCAGGGCGAACTCCAGGAATGCGCTCACCCCGTCCAGGCCGCCGAACGGCTCCGCGTGGCCGGCGTCGGGGCCGACCGGCAAGCCCACGGCCCGCGACGCCACGTACACCGCGAGAACCAGGGCGTTTCCGACTATGCCCAGCGACAGCCACAGCCGCGATGGCCGCCACAGCACCACGGCGGCCCAGATCATCTGGGCCCAGGCGACGACGAGGAAGAACACCCCGTACAAGGTGTACTCGGCGAAGTGCTCGAACATGACCGCGAAATGGATGGCCGCGGCGCCGACGGACAGTGAGGCCACGCCGCCGAGAAGGTATGGCCGGGCCGTCGCGAGCCCGGGGCGGGCTCCTTCGCCGCTGAGGGCAGGTGCGCTCATGACTCGCATGCTAGGTTCACCGCCCACGCCGTGGCTGCCGGACCGCGGCGTTGGCCGCGGCGGTAGCCGGACCGCATAGCAGCGCTTCGCGCCGGGTACGGGATAAGTGCCGGAGGGAGGCGAACCATGCAGCTGGGTAAGGAGCTGGCAACCGGATTCGTCACAGACGATGCGCAGGAGCACGCGGACGGGGAGGCGGGCCTGCCGCCGGACGGGGCGGACGCGAGGGCGCCCGAGGCTCCCGCGTTGCCCGCCCAGGAGCCGGAGCCGACCGCCGCGGGCTGAGCCGTGCTGGTCAGAAGACCCGCCCAGGAACAACCGGACCGGCCGTACCCGGGCTTCAAGCTGGCGCACGCGCTCGTGGCGGCGGAGGACGGGCGGGCCGGGTTCGCCGGGCTGTCCATTGGTGCCCAGCGCGTGTACGGGACGACCGCCGAGGCGTCGTGTGTCTGGAGCCGGCGGCACGCGCCGCCCCGGCGCCGGTGCAGCTGCGGCTTCTACTGCCTCCACTCGCTGGCCGAGGCCAGGGCACTGAGCTGCGCGACCGCGAACCGGGCGGCGGTGCTGCTGGAGGTGGTGGCGTCCGGGAGGTTCGTCCGCTACGAGCGTGGGCTGCGCTACAGCCACCAGCGGGTGAAGGCCGTGCGGGTCGGCCCCTGCGAGTGCGGCGGGCCGGCGACCGGGCTGGCGGACGCCGGGCAGGGCCTGGTGGGCTGGCGCTGCCTGATGCCGCGTTGCGTGGCCTGCGCGGCGCACCGCAACCTCGTCACGTTCGGCAGCTTCGCGCGCCGGCTCGGCGGGCTGGTCCCGGTCATCCCCGACGAGGGCGCCGGCGGCTGGCCCGGCCCTGTCACCTGCGCCTCTGCTCGGCCCGGCTCGGTCACCGGCGCACCCGTCCGGCCCGGCGTGTCAGCCGCCGGCAGTTCGGCGGACGCGGAGGCCGTCGCGGCCCTCGGCGCCGAGATCGCGCTCGTGCACGCTCGCCTCGACCTGCTGCAGGCGCAGCTCAGCCGTCTTGAGGGCGGGCCGCCGGGCGGCATGTAGCGGGCGGTCCGCCCGCCCGGGCGCCTGGCGTGGCCGCCGCCGCCGGTACCGTCACTCGCCCATCGCGGACTGGAAGATCGACAAATACTCGTGCTGCAGCTTGCCGCTGACGTCGGCGTAGTTGTACAGCCTGGAATATTCGGTAGGCGTCGGCCACACCAGTTTGCTGGTAGCCACCTGGGCCAGCGTGTGCTTCTCTTCGCCGCTGGCCTTGGCCGCGTCCGCGGCGATGATGGGCCGCACGGCAGGGACCGCGGTGATGTAGTTGATGGACGCGGTCAGCTGCGCCGCGATCGGGGGGCGGTAGTACCAGTCCATCAGCATCATCGCGTCGACGGGGTTCTCCGCCCCCCGCGGGATCACCATGTTGTCGGTCCAGATGCTGCCGCCTTCGCGGGGGATCGCGAACTGCAGAGCGGTTCCCGACGTCAGGTTCTGCTGGAAGATGTCGCCGGACCAGGCCATGGAGATCCAGGTGTCGCCGTTGCTCAGGGCGTCGATATAGGACTGCCGATAATAGCTAAGGACAAGGCCCGCACGGCGCTGCGCGGCGAGCGCCTTCCCGGCCGCGCGCCAGTCGGCCGGGGTCGACCGCTCCGGGTTGATGCCGAGCTTGATCATCCCGAAGTTGCCGATCTCCTGCGGATCGGCCATCATCCCGACGCGGCCCTTGTAGGCCGGGTTCCACAGCTCGTTGATGCTGGTCACCGGGGTCTTGATGTACTTGGGGTTCCAGGCGATGCCGGTGCTGCCAGACGCCCACGGGACGCTGTAGGTGTTCCCGGGGTCGAACGACCGGCGCTTGAACTTGGCGGAGGCGTTCCGGTAGAAGTTGCCCAGCATCTCCTGGTCGATGGGCACGAGCTTCCCCTCCGCCAGCAGCTGGGAGAACTGGAAGCCGTTGGTGATGACCATGACGTCGTAGCCGATGGCCTGGCCGGCCATCAGGATCGGGTTGATCTTGGTGAACCAGGACGGGGTGTCCTGGATGACCTCTGTGTAACTCACCTGGACGCCAGTCGTCGCGGTGAACTCCTGCAGGGTCCGGTGACCGGTGTCGATGTAGAGCGGCCAGTTGGCGAAGTCCACCTGGCCGTGCCTGCGCTGGCGGGACCAGAAGCTCGCCACCGAGCTGGTCGGCTCCGGCTGGGGGCGGGGGGACGACGCGCTGGTGGCGCTGCCACAGCCGACCCCGGCCAGCCCGGCCAGCGCCGCCACGCCGCCCAGCGTGAGCACGTCACGGCGACGGTAGCGGGCAGCGTGACCGCGCGACGTGTGCTCGTTCACCTAAGGTCGTCCCCAAGTCAGGTCTGCTTGCGCCAGCAAACCACGATGCCGGCGCTCGCGCAGGGGATTCACAGGTTTCCCTAGTGTGATGATCCCTGGTGACAGCCGGGAACGCGGCGCCGCCGACCGGCTCGCGTTCCCGGCTGCGCGGCGCGCTAGGCGTCGCCGCGCCGCATCCGGAGGGCGGCGAGGACCAGGAGCACGGCTGCGTACCCGCAGAACACGCCGAACCCGGTCCAGGGCGGCAGTGAGGACGTGGGGTCCGGGTGAACCGCGGTCACGGCCTGTCCGGCCGTGGTGGGCACGTACTTGCCAACGTCGTCCGCCCAGCTTCCCGGCAGGAACCCCGCCACGAGCTGGACCGCGAACAGCAGCCCGAACAGCGCCGCGATCCCGCCGGCCGTGCTGCGCAGCAGGGCGCCCAGGCCCAGGCCGAGCAGCCCGGCCACCGCCAGGTACAGCGCGCTGCCGATCACCGCGCGGGCCACGCCGGGCTGGCCGAGGTGCACCGCGAGGTGCTGGCGGCCCAGGATCGACTGCCCGGCCAGGAAGGCCGCGGACGCGGCCGGCACACTCACTGCCACGATGGCCGCGGCCAGCATCGCCGCCTTGCCCCACAGGACCGGCAGGCGCCGCGGCACCGCCGCCAGCGTCGTCCGAATCAGCCCGGTGGCGTACTCGCTGGTGATCAGCAGCACGCCGAGCACGCCGACCGCGATCTGCGCGAGCTGCACCCCGGACAGGCTAATCGCCGCCGGGTCGAAGCTTGCGATCGCCGCCGCGCCGTGCGGCGGCCGGGCCTCCCGCAGCAGGCTGTAGCCGATGCCGAACGCGACGACCAGGACCGCCGCGGACAGCAGCGCCCAGAGCGCGGACGGCTGGGTGCGCAGCTTCGTCCACTCCGACTTCAGCACCCGGGCCTGGGTCACTTTCTGCGGCCGCGGGTAGGCCGGCAAGGCTCGGGGGGCTGGCGCCGTGTTCGGCGTCGTGGATGTCATTTCTCCTCCTCAAAGGTGGGCCCGGCGGCAGGCTGGGCGGCGGCGCGGAACTCGACCGCGCCCTGGGTCATGTCAACGAAGGCGTCTTCCAGCGACGCCTGCTCGGTGGCGAGCTCGAGCACGGTGATCCCGGCGGTGGCGGCCGCCGCGCCGATCTGCTCGGCGGGCATGCCGGACACGGCCAGTGCGCCGTCGTCGGCGGGGGCGACGGTCACGCCGGGCGAGCGGAGCAGAGCGGCCAGCCCGTGCTGGTCCGAGCTGCGGACCCGCACCGCCGGGGGCGCAGCCGCGGCGATGAACTCCGCCACGCTGGTGTCCGCGATCAGGCGGCCCCGGCCGATGACAATCAGGTGCGTGGCGGTCTGGGCGATCTCGCTCATCAGGTGCGACGAGACGAAGACCGTCTTCCCCTGCGCGGCGAGGTCGTGCAGCAGCGCGCGGATCCAGCGGATGCCCTCGACGTCCAGGCCGTTGACCGGCTCGTCGAGGACCACGGTGGCGGGATCGCCGAGCAGCGCGGCGGCGATGCCCAGCCGCTGGGCCATGCCAAGGGAGAACTTGCCCGCCGGCCGGCCCGCAACCGCGCGCAGTCCGACCGCGTCGATCACCTCATCGACCCGGGGCCTGCGGATGCCGGACGTCTGCGCGAGTGCAAGCAGATGATGGTAGGCACTGCGGGACGGGTGGACCGCCCGCGGGTCCAGCAGGCCGCCGAGCTCGTGCAGCGGCGCGGCGTGCGCCCGGGGCGGGCGGCCGTTGACTGTGACCGAGCCGCTGGTCGGCTCGTCCAGGCCGAGGATCATCCGCATGGTCGTGGACTTCCCGGCGCCATTCGGGCCGAGGAAGCCGGTCACCACGCCCGGCCGGACGGTGAACGTCAGGTCCGAGACCGCGGTGGTGGATCCGTAGCGTTTCGTGAGTGCGCTGATCTCAATCATGGACGCGACGCTGCCGGACGCGCGGCGCGGTGTCGCTGGGGCGCCCAGCCTGACCTGGGTGGGGATTTCCCCACCCAGGCAGCAGGGCAGCCGGATGGTGACGAGCGGGCTGCCTTTGTACCGTGACGTCATGACCTCGGCAGACCGGACCTCCCGCCGGGTCGGTGCCGCAGTCAGCGCCCTGTGGTCGGCACCGGCCTGGCGGGCCACCGGGAACGCGCTGGCCGCCTTCCTTGTCGGGCTGGTGGGCGGCCTGCTGCTGGGTGGGCTCGCCCTGATCTGGGGGGCCGCGATCGCGAGCCTGCTGGCCTGGCCGGTGGGCGGCTGGGCGCACGCCGTTTTGTATATCGCGGTGGTCGTCGTGGTCCCGGTGCTGGCGCTGTGGGCGGTGCAGGGGCTGGCCGCGCTGCAGCGGTCGCGGCTCCGGGCGACGCTCGGCGTCGACATCCCCGCGGGCCCGCTGGCAGCCGGGCGCAAGCCGTGGCCGGTCGGGCCGTGGCTCGCCGCCGCGAGCTGGCGCCAGCTCGGGTTCCACCTGCTGGCGATCCTCACGGGGGTGGCCGGCGGCGGGCTGGTGGCCGCTTGCTGGCTGGCCCCGGCGGCCGCGATCGGCTACCTGGCCGCCGCCCACCCGCCGCCCGCCGCTGGAGCCGCTGCCTGCGCCGCGGCCGTTGTGCTGCTGCTCATGGCGCCCTGGGCGGCCCGGCTGGTGACGCGCGCGGACGAGGCCTCGGCCCGGGCGCTGCTCGGGCCGAGCCGCAGCGAGGAACTGACGCTGCGGGTCGAGTCGCTGGCCCGCAGCCGGGCCGACGTCGTCGCCGCGGCCGACGCCGAGCGGCGCCGGATCGAGCGCGACCTGCACGACGGCGCACAGCAGCGGCTGGTCTCCCTGGCCATGAACCTCGGCATGGCACGGGAGCGCTTCACCAGCGCACCGGAGCCCGTGCGCCGGGCGATCGCCGAGGCGCACGATGAGGCCGTGCTGGCGCTGGCGGAGCTGCGCGAATTCATCCGCGGCCTGCATCCGGCCGTGATCAACGACCGGGGCCTGGACGCGGCGCTGTCCGGCCTCGCTGCGCGCGCGCCGCTGCCGGTCCGGCTGCGCGTGGACGTGCCCCGGCCAGCCTCGCCCAGCGTCGAGGCCGTGGCCTATTTCATCGTCTCCGAGGCGCTCACCAACGTGGCGAAGCACGCCCAGGCGACCCGGGCCGAGGTGGCGGTCGTTCGCGACGGTGACGTGCTCCGCATTGCCGTCACCGACGACGGATCCGGCGGCGCCGTTCCCGCGGACAGCAACGATGCCGGGGCCGGCACCGGACTGCGGGGCCTCGCGCAGCGGGCCGCCGCCGTGGACGGCTCACTGACCATCGACAGCCCGCCGGGCGGGCCGACCGTCATCGCCGCGGAGCTCCCATGCGAATCGTGATCGCCGAGGACTCGGTATTGCTCCGGGACGGGCTGACCAGGATGCTCACCGATGGCGGCTTCTCGGTCGTCGCGGCTGTGCCGGACGCCGAGCAGCTGCTCAAGGCGGTGGCCGAGCACCAGCCGGACCTGGCCGTCATCGACGTCCGGATGCCGCCCACGCATACCGATGAGGGCATCCGGGCCGCGCTGGTCATCCGCCGCCAGTATCCGGACGTCGCGCTGCTGGTCCTGTCCCAGTACGTCGAGGAGAGCTACGCCACCGACCTGCTCTCGGCGGCGACCAGCTCGGTCGGCTACCTGCTGAAGGACCGCGTCGCGCACGTGGCCGACTTCCTGGACGCGGTGCGCCGGGTAGCGGCCGGCGGCACGGCCCTGGACCCGGAGGTCGTGGCGCAGCTCCTGGTCCGCCGCCGCGACGACCCGTTCGACCGGCTCACGCCGCGTGAGCTGCAGGTGCTGCGGCTCATGGCCGAGGGGCGGTCCAACAGCGGGATCGTCGCGGAGCTGAAGGTCAGCCCCAGCGCGGTGGAGAAATACGTGACGAACATCTTCGCCAAGCTCGACCTGCCGCCCACCGGCACCGACCACCGCCGGGTCCTGGCCGTGCTCAAGTACCTCGGCACGTAGCCAGGCGGCCTCGTCAGGCGGGAGGCGTGTGCCGCCCGACCGGCGGGAAGCGGGCCATCTCCTCGAGATCGGCAAGGGTCCTGTGGCTGCGGATGTAGCGCCGGGCGGCGTCGTAGGCCGGGGCGAAGTCCCACGGGGCCGGTGTGCCGGTGCCGAGCGCATCCTTGACGGCGATCCGCCGCC
>DAITAE010000501.1:0-3840 GCA_036824445.1 Streptosporangiaceae bacterium
CACCGGGGGGTCGAGCGCCAGCTCGACCAGCGCGTCGTGCAGTGACGGCCTGCTCGCCGCCGCATCGGCAAGCCGTTCGAGGTCGGCGATCCGGACGTCCGCGTCGGCGTAACGCGCCCGCAGCGGGTCCTGCAGGGCGGCCAGGATCGCGGTTGCGCGCTCCCCGGTCCGCTCAACGATGATCGCGTCGGCCAGGCTGCCGATGGTCGCTGCCAGATTCTCGCGCGCCCGCCGCGGCGCGGCGTCGACGGCGTCTTTCCAGCGGTCGAACGGGGCGGGGTCCGCCGGGCGCAGGATCTCGATGAGCCGCCGGGCATGCACCGCCCCGATGCCCTCGTGCAGCCGGAGCACCCGGAACCAGGCGACGTCGTCGGCGGGATTGGCGACAACCCGGGCTGCCGCCAGGAAGTCCTTGACGTGCGCGGCCTCGGTGAAGCGCAGCCCGCCGTATTTCACGAACGGGATGCCACGCGCCGCCAGCTCCACCTCAAGCACGTCGCTGTGATGCGCCGCGCGCACCAGCACCGCCTGATCGTGCAGTTCCGTGCCCGCCTCGTGGGCATCGAGGACCCGGGCGCAGATCTCGCGTGCCTGGGTCGCCTCGTCGTGGCAGCGCACGAGCATCGGGGCCGCACCCGCCCCGCGGGCCGCGGTGAGCGCGAGCTCGAGCCCGGGTGACTGCGGGCGCACCGCGTTGGCCAGCTGCAGCACCGCCTGCCTCGACCGGTAGTTCCTGACCAGCCGCACGACGGTGAGGCCCGGGAAGGTGGCGGCCAGCCGGTGCAGGTGTTCCGGATCGGCGCCCCGGAAGGCGTAGATGGCCTGTGCGTCGTCGCCGACGCAGGTCAGGCAGCCGGCTTCGGTCTGAAGCAGCCGCACGATGTCTGCCTGTACCGCGTTCACGTCCTGATACTCATCGACAAGTACCGCGTCGAACATGCCCCGCAGGACCGGCCCGGCGGCGGGATCGGCCAGCGCCGCCCGCCACAACAGCAGCAGGTCATCGAAATCGACCAGAGCGTGGCTGCGCTTGTGCGCGACATAACCGCGGAACAGTTCCGCCAGCTGGCCGGTGTACTCGGTGCACCAGGGGAAGCCGCCGCGCACGACCTCGGCGACCGTCCGCTGGGTGTTCACACAGCGGGTATAGATGTCGGCGCACACCGCGGCCCTCGGCGCGCGGCGCTGCGTGCCCGCCAGGCCGTGATCCGCCCGGCGGGCGTCCAGCAGATCGGCCGTGTCCGCCGGATCGATGACGGTGAACTCGGCTGGCAGGGAGAACGATTCCGCGTGCTCGCGAATGATCCGGTGGGCGATCGCGTGGAAGGTCCCGCCAGTGATCCGCCCACTGGCCGACCGGACCCCGGCGGTGGCGCGAGACAGCATGTCGTCAGCGGCGCGGCGGGTGAAGGTCAGCAGCAGGATTCGGCTGGGCTGCACACCCTGCCCGCACAGCCAGGCCGCGCGAGACACCAGCGTGCGCGTCTTCCCGGTACCGGCTCCGGCAAGAATCAGCAACGGGCCGCCTGGGTGCGCCGCCGCCCGGCGCTGTTCTTCGTTCAGCCCGTCCAGCAGGCTCGCCGCATCGAACATGAACACGAATGTAACCAGCTGATCCGGCATGGCCAGGCCGCCACGCGGGGGCGCACGTCAACCGCTTCGCCAGCGGCAGCCTTCAGCTGATCCGCGAGCCGAGCGCTCCAGCCCGGCCACGAGGCCTGTCAGCTCGCCAGGGTCGTGGTGGCCGGCGGCCGCGAGGTCAGGCCACGGCGCCAAGGCCGAGACCGGGATCAGCGTGCATGATCTTCCCCGGCTCTGGGCGATCACCCGGGCGATACGCCATACTCCAGCCGGCAGAGCCAGCCACGGCCGCGTGCACGCTGCCTCCCGGGTGGCCGTCCGGAGCAGCGGCGGCAACGCCCTGCGTGCAGTACGGGCATCCCGGGCCGAACGCGCTGTGCAGGTGCGCGCAGTTCACGGGCAACGAACCGCCCACCTTCCGCCTCCAGGGGAACCTCAGGTCCAGGCGAGTCCATCACAGCCTGGCTGACGGGGGCATGCGACGCGCCGGAGGCTTCAGTGATCCAGCACACTCGCGGGCCTGGCCGGCCCGGGCGGTCGTTGCTGGCGGCCGGGACCTGCCGCCGCCCCGGTGCCGCGAGCACGTTGCCGGCGCTGTCAGTGGCCGCCTCATCGGGCGCCGGCAGTCTGTGCGTTCGGCGGCTACAGCTCGACGTCTAGGCCGGCCGATTGCTCGCGGGCCGCGGCGATGACCAGCGCTGCGGCTGCCGCGTCCTGCACCGCCACGCCGACGGACTTGTACAGGGTGATTTGATCTGGTGACTGCCGTGCCGGCTTGGTCCCGGCGACGAGCTCACCCAGTTCGGTGTGCACGTGCTCGGCACGGATGACCCCATCGCGGATGGGTTCGAGCAGGTCGCTGCTGCCCGTGGGGTAGGGCGCCAGCGCCGCACGCCGGGATTCCACGCATACCAGCGCGTCGCGGACGGTCGCATCGTCTACCTCCCGGCCGCCGTAGCCCACCGACGTGACATGCACCCCGGGCGTCAGCCAGGAACGCCGGATCACGGGCTCCGTCGCGTGGGTTGCCGCGCACGCGATGCCGGCGCCCCGCAGCGCCTCGGGATAAGCCGCTAGCGCCAGCGCGTCGGTCCCGAGCGTCTCCGACAGCTCGGCGGCCAGCGCAGCGGCCTTCGCGTAGTGCCGCCCGGCCACCCGGATCTGGCGGATCGGCCGGGCGCGGCACATCGCCCGGGCATGCGATCGTGCCTGCACGCCCGTTCCCAGGATGGCCAGCACGTCGGCATCCTGGCGGGCGAGCAGCCGCGCCGACAGCGCGGAGCAAGCGCCGGTGCGGATGGCCGTGATGGCCGTGCCGTCGAGCAACGCCACCGGCTCGCCGGTGCCCGGATCGAACGCCACGATCACCGCCTGGTGCGTCGGCAGCGCACCTCCCGCGTTGTGCGGGTACAACGAGACCAGCTTGCTCATCAGCATCCCGGCCGAGGGCACATAGCCGGGCATCGCGGCCAGCAGGCCCTCGTGTTCCGGCACCAGCGCACCGATCCGGTCGGGTGCCGAGGCACGGCCCGCGCTGAGGTCGGCCATCGCCGAGGCCAGCGCGTCGATCAGCGCGTCGATATCGAGCAGCGCCTCCGTCTGCGCCCGGCTCAGCAGGAGCATCCGGCACCCCCTCCCGCGGGGAACTCCCCGATCGCGTCACAGGTATCCATGATCTCGTGTTTGCAGATGCTGCCCGTCTCGGGCGGCCCGTTCCGCTGGGCTGGTGGCGGGGCTTGTCGCCGCGCGGATTCCTGGGTCAGCCGAGCAGGCGTGCCACCGCGAAGTCGCCGCCCGACCGCTGGCCGGCGACAACGATCCGGCCGTTGGGCTGGAGCGCGACCGCGTTGCCGGACGTGGCGGCGCCGAAGTCGACGGCCGCCTTCCCGGCGGCGCCGAACGTGGCGTCGGGCGATCCGTTGGCGTTGAGGCGCGCGACCGCGACGCCGGCCTGCGCGGTACCGGCGATGACGATCTTGCCGTCCGGCTGCAGCACCGCGCCGCTGGCCCCGAAGTCGATGGTCGCCGTGCCATCGCCGTTGAACGTGGTGTCGGGCGACCCGTTCGGGTTCAGCCGCGTGACGGTCGTCACCTCGCTCAGACCCGGGTTGCCCGTCACGACGATCTTGCTGTCTGGCTGGACCAGCACGGCGCGCGCTTCGCCGCCCCCCGGCAGCATCAGGCGGCCGTCGCCGTCGAAGTCGGGGTCGAGCGTGCCGTTCGCCCGCAGCCGGGCGACCACGGCGCCGCTGCCCAACG
>DAITAE010000502.1:0-3836 GCA_036824445.1 Streptosporangiaceae bacterium
GGTGCGCCAGCCGGGTCACCGCCTCATAGGCGGCCACCGCCGAGGACGCCGCGATCACAACGACGATCACAATCCCGGCCAGATCCTCGGCCCGCCCGTAGCCGTAGGTGTGGCGGCGAGTGGGCGGCCGCCTGCCCACCACGAACGCGATGCCCAGCGGCACCGCGGTCAGCGCGTCGGTGGCGTTGTGCAGCGTGTCACCCAGCAACGCGACCGAACCCGATACCGCGACCACCACCGCCTGGAGCAGCGCAGTGCCGCCGAGCACGGCGAGGGAAATCCATAGCGCCCGGATGCCCTCGGCCCTGGACTCCATCGCGGCATCCACCTTGTCGGTGGCATCGTGGGAATGCGGGCGCAGCAGATGCCGAAGTCGTCCGATCGCTCCTGGGCTGCTGGCATGAATCTGCCCGTGCCCGTGGGCGTGATCCGGGCCGCCGTGCCCAGCCTGCTGATCGCTCATGACGCCCAGGATGTGCGAAGAACTCGCCTGCAGCACATCAACAACAACCACCCCGACGCGACTGCAAAACACTCGCAGGCTCCATGCCCTGCCTTACAGCCACCGCGGCGTTCACTCGACAAGATCATCGTGCATTAACGTCATTCACCACAGTCAAGTGGGGTGCAGGACGGCCACTGGTGAGCACACAAGTTCGCAGCTCAGATGTGGTGACGGCATGTTTTGTGCGGATTCCCGAGCGGATAGTGCAGGTTCGATTCCCGTCACTCGCTTCGATCGCGTTCGAACACGCCGGCGCACTGCCGCCGTAGCTGGGCATGACCTTTGTGATCACCGTTGAGGTTGTCACGCGCCATTGCCTGGCGTTGATTCACCCCGGGGGTTTGTAAGGCAACGCTGGACGGCGATATCACGGCGGCGCTCTCCAGAAGTTCCCGGAACTCGGCGGCGAAGCGGGCGGCGGGAGCGCCGTCCACCACATTGTGGTCGATTGCCACAGTCAGGTCCAGGACGTCGCGGACCGTGACCCGGCCGTCGATGACGCGCGGGCGCTGGCTCATCCCGCCGACGATGACCTCGAGGGACATCAGGGACAGGGACGTGATCCCGAAGCCTCCGCCCCCCGCGAACATACCCACGGCTGTCACGGCGACGGTGCCGATGCGCTGCCGGGCAGCGACCGATCTGGCCATCACGGCATACATGGCCGGGATCACGCCCGGGATCCGGGTTGCGGCCGGTCCGGCTCGCTCCAGCCACCTGCCGCTGCTGCTGGCCGATGGGTCGCGCTTGACGCGGCGCAGCTCGGCGGTGAGGTCGGGCACTTCGCGGATGTCAGCGTCGCGCAGGAGATGGGGAATGGCGAACGGCCCTTGCGGCGTGGCGATCTCCACCATTGTGCCCACATCAACGTGCCGGTGGGTCACCAGCTGCCCGCGCCAGTTTCGGTAAGCATGGACGCCTGGGTAGGCGGCGGCGGCGCGGGCCACGCTGGCCACCACGAAGGCGGTCAGCGACCAGGGCGGATCGTGCCCGGCCAGCAGCCGGTTCGCTGTGGTTATGTCCACATCGACCAGCCCGTACATCGGCATCTTGCTTCGGCCAGCGCGCATGGCCGCAGTGACCAGTCGCCGGTTGGATGGAAAGGGCCGCACCTCCGCCCGGCGCGGACGTTCAACCGCCACGACTAGAGTCTGACACCGCCGGGTCACTGACGCTTGGCCACCACTGGCCCCGGAGAGGGCGCCCATGGCGTATTCGTCTGGCCCGGATTGTGTCCGGCCCGAACTGCAGACGGTCAAGACCAACGCCTGGCAGGCTAACGGACTTGCTAACGAGACCGACCGGGACAGGGAAGACCAAGCGAAACCGGGCAACGCCCGCGATCGTTCGCGCACGTCATTGAGACGTGGCGGAACTGCCCAGACTGCGGGGATGCCTGTCGTGGTGCTCATGACCCAGCGACGACCGGCGTGCCGTTGCGTCCGATTGAACTGTTGATCACCTTGACGGTCTTCGAGCCCCGACCGCCCTCCGCTCCCTTGAGCTGGTCGCCGATATCGCCAGGCGCCCCGCTGCCTGACGACGGCGCACGCTAGCGTGGGTCGGGGCGGTCGACGTTGAAGTGCCTGCCCGATGACGTCACCCACTTGTCGTTCGCCTGCCGCAGCGCGAACTGGCTGATCACTCGCTGGCCGCCTTCCCAGTCGCCGTAGAGGATGCTGAGCATCATCGGGTCGCCAGCCTCGACTGCGGCGGCCACGGCCTTGAACTGGGCTGTGGCCGGATCGCGCAAAGCTCCTTGCCAGAATCCGATGTCGCCGGGTGCCACGTAAATGTCGCGGCTCTGGGTGGTGAAGTCCTCGAGTGGCGGATGGGTCTGCTGTGGCTGCACGCTAACCTCGACGTGCCAGCCGTGCATGACGGCGAGCCCGGTGCCGACGTTCCGGACCGAGATCACCATGTACACCACGCCGTCAGCGACCTCCAGAGTTGCGGCGCCGCCGGTAACTCTGAAGAACCTGCCTTCGAGGAACTGGATCTTCTGCTCCGGGTCCTGCAACCGTGAGCTCATCAGCAGCGGGCGCTCTGCCGCCATCAATGAACGCTCGGCGATGCGCGCGGACCGTTCAGCGATGCGAGCAGCTTGATCCGCTGCGCGTGCCGAGTAGTTCGCCGAGCGGACGGACGCGAAGGTCGCTACCGCGAGCACCAGGGTGCCCACGGCGGTCGCCAGCGACGCCACCGTCGCCCACTCCGTCACGGTCACCGCCGCAGTTTAGGCCGCGGCCAGGCCTGCGGACACCCGAGGCCTCTTCCCGGGTCACATGAGGAGGCCTACCCGTCGTAGGCGGCCAGGCGCTCGAGGAGCGCGGCTGGTCGGCTTCGCCACCGTAGTCCAGGTGATCCCCGGTACAGCCGCGCCCTGCCCGGACACGGCGGGTCGGCGCAGGCCAGTCGCAGCGGACGACCCAGAGCGAGCGCCTCCGCGTACCGACCGCGGCAGGAACGGGTGCCGGGCCTGGCGGCAGCGGGCCGGGCAGCACACCGGCCACGGCAACACCTACCTGGCCATCATCTTGGGCAACGCCGCGGCCGGCGCCGCCAAAAGAGACCCCTTCCTCGGCGAACGGCACCGCTGTGTCGCCGCCGCTGCGGCTCTGAACTCGCCATCGTCGCCACCGGGCGCTCCATCCTCGTCATCGCCTGGCACCTGCTGTCCAACCCAGACGCCGCTTCCGCGACCTCGGCCCGGGGTTCTACGCCGCCCGCATCGACCCGAACGCCGCAAGCGCAGCCACATCCGCCAGCCCGAAGCCGTCGGCTACACCGTCACCCTCCAGCCCGCGGTCTGACCCCACCGCCCACTCGACCCCCGGCTCCGCTGACCTCCGCCGGAAGCCGCCACCTGCCTACTAACTCACCGATTTCGGATTAGCAGTTGGTCAGTCGAGTAGCAGCAGCCCGGCGTTGGTAGGCGCGAAACCGCAGGCGCCGAAATAGAACGGGCGCAGGTGGTCTTCGAAATCTACATGCAGGTATTCGCATCCTGCCCCCTTGGCGCCATCATGGGCCCAAGTGACAAGGTGGGTACCGATACCCCTGCCCCGAGCTTTGGCGGCGACCATGGTGTCTTGCAGCCACGCGTGAACCAGGCCATCCCACAGCACGTTGACGAAACCCACCAGCTCGGCGCCTTCCCGGGCGACTACCCAGCCCAGGCTGTGGCGGTGGACAAGCTCGACCCAGTTCCATCCCGATTCCTCGAACACCCTGGTGTTGAAGGCTTCGGCGTGCAGCGCGTTAACCTCCTGATTGGTGAAAGCGCCCCGCCATTCGTACACCGTCGTCATGTGGTCAACCTAGCGCCAGG
>DAITAE010000503.1:0-3833 GCA_036824445.1 Streptosporangiaceae bacterium
CGCAAGATAGGGCAACTGCCCGATGCGGCCGTGGGGGCCTTATCGCGAACCTTGAGGTACAGGGCCGGGACTGGCCTTGTACGTGTGGAGGACGTCGCGGAGGAAATTAGTGCACCCCTACATGACAGAGATCATTGCCGCGGAGCGGGTCAAGGGCTGGCTGCAGCAGGCGGAGCAGGCACGGCTGGTCAACAGGGCCCGTCGTGCCCGGCGCGCCTGGCTGATGCCGTACGCCGCCAGGCTGGCGCTGCTGCGTGGCCGTCACGTTCGGGCGGCTCGGCCGGTGGCCGGCCCGCCTGGCGCCGCCGAAGGGCGGCCGGCTACGGCCGATGAGCGTCAGCCGGAGAGCACGCGAGCGGCGTGACGCGGTGCTCGGCGCCAGGAGCGACGCGGTGCTCACCGCGAAGAGTGCGGCCGTGGGCGCGGATGGAGTGTCACAGGCAGGTGGCATCCTGGAAGACATGAGCGCGCGCAGGAGAAGCCCGGTCCTTGTGGGTCGCGCGGAGCATCTGGCCGCCCTGGACGCCGCTCTGGACCGCGCCCGCGCTGGCGGGCCTTCCACCATGCTCATTGGCGGGGAGGCGGGGATCGGCAAGTCCCGTCTGGTGGACGAGTTCGCGGCCAGGGCGAGCGCCGCAGGCGCGCGGGTCCTGGCGGGTGGCTGCCTGGACCTGGGCACCGACAGCCTGCTGTTCGCGCCGTTCGCCGCGGTGCTCCGGGAGCTTGTCCGCGATCTGGGCGCCGAAGGCGTGGCGGCGCTGTTGCCCGCCTACGCCACGCGCGAGTTCGCCAGGCTGCTGCCGGAGTTCGGCGAGGCAGACATGGAGGCGGACCCGGCTGTCGCCCGGGCGCGGCTGTTCGAGCAGATGCTGACGCTGCTCGAGCGCCTGGCGGAGGCCGGGCCCGTGGTCCTGATCATTGAGGATGCTCACTGGGCTGACCGCTCGACCCGCGACCTGATGGCGTTCCTCATCGGCAGCCAGCAGGTCCTGGACGGGGTCCTGATCGTTGTCACCTACCGGTCCGATGAGCTTCACCGCACGCACCCGCTGCGGCCGCTGCTCGCCGAGCTCGGCAGGCTCAGCTGGGTGGAGCGGATGGAGCTGCCCAGGCTGGGCCGGCTGCAAGCCGATGAGCTGGTGGCCCACATCACCGGCCGGGAGCCGGAGCGGTGGCTGGCGGACGAGGTGTATCAGCGCGGCGAGGGCAACCCGCTCTTCGTCGAGGAATTGCTGTGCTGCGACGGCGGCCTGACCGCCGAGCTGCCCGAGTCACTGCGGGACCTGCTGCTCGCCGCGGTGCAGCGACTGCCCGAGGAGACGCAGGACCTGCTGCGGGCGGCGAGCGCCAGCGGGCAGCGCAGCGGGCATGCGCTGCTCGCGGCGGTGACCGGGCTGGCCGGCGACGACCTCGCCCGCGGGCTGCGCCCCGCGGTGGCGGCCAACGTGCTGCGCGCAGACGACGACGGGTACGCGTTCCGGCATGCGCTCATCCGCGAGGCCATCTACGACGATCTGCTGCCCGGCGAGCGCACCCGGCTGCATACACGCTTCGCCGAGGTCCTCGGCTCCGATGCCGGGCTGGTCCCCGCCGGCCGGGGGCTGATCGAACAGGCGCATCACTGGTATTACGCCCACGACACCGCCGGAGCCCTGGTGAGTGCCTGGCGGGCTGCCTCGGCGGCCGGGCGCGCCCTCGCCCACGCCGAGCAACTTACGCTGCTGACCAGGGTCCTCGAGCTGTGGGACAAGGTGCCGGACGCCGCGGAGCGGATCGGCGCCAGCCACTTGCTCGTTCTTGAGCAGGCCGCGTCCGCCGCGCACACCGCCGACGAGACCGAGCGGGGGGTCGCGTTCGCGTCGGCAGCGCTGAAGGAGGTCGACGCGACCGCCGAGCCCGTGCGGGCGGCCCTGCTCCTTGAGACGCGCGCCACGCTGGGCAAGCACAGCGGCCGGACGGATCCGTCGGTGGACCTGCGGGCGGCACTGGAACTCGTGCCCCCGGGCCTCGATGACGCCGCCCGCGCGCGGGTGCTGGTGAGCGAGGCGAAGTGTGCCGAGCCGCACGAGCCGGGCGCATGGGTCGCCGCCGAGGAGGCCCTGGCCCTGGCACAGCAGGCCGGAGTTGCCGCGACACAGGTCAGTGCGCTGTGTGAGCTGGCATGCTTCGAGGCCCAGGCCGGCAACGACGGGGTGGCCATGGAGAGGCTCACCGAGGCCCAGGCGCTCGCCGGGCGGACCCGCGCCTTCCGGCCATTGCTACAGGTCGCCGTCAGCGAGTCCCACGTCCTGGAGGGATTGGGAGAACACGAACGGGCCGCGTCCGTGGCCCGGGCCGGCATCGTCCGGGCGCGGGACTACGGCCTCGCCCGCTCGACCGGGACCTTCCTGGCGATCAACGTGGCCGAGCCGTTGGTAGCACTCGGCCGGTGGGACGAGGCCATCGAGGTCATCGAGCATGCCCTGGCGCTTTCCCCGCCGCAGCTCAATCGCATCGGGCTGCGGCACCTCGCCGGTGAGATCGCGCTGCGCCGCGGCGACCTGATCGACGCTCAGGCACTGACCGCCGCCGCGAGGACGGCGCTCAGCAGGGCCGGACATATAGGCCGCAAGGGCGGCCAGTACCACCTGCCGCTGGTTCAGCTCGAGGCCGAGCTGTGCCTCGCCGAAGGCAGGCAGGCTGACGCGCAGGACGTGGTGGCGGCCGCGGTCGACCGCTTCGACCTCGTGCGCGATCCCCGGTATGCCTGGCCGCTGCTCAACGTTGGCGCCCGCACCTGCGCCGTCGCGCATGCCGTTGCCGCCAGGGACCGGGCCACGGCGCAGCGGGCGGGCGATCTGCTCAGCCAGCTGCGCGCGCTGGCCCAGAAGCTGGAGTCCTCGGGCCCTGTCCAGCAGGCCAACCGGCTCACCTTCGACGCGCAGGCCGGTGCCGATCCGGCGAGTGCGGCGGCCGGCGGCCAGGCGCTGGCGCGCTGGGACGCCGCGGCGGCAGCCTGGGACGGCCTCGCCCAGCCCTTCGAGCGCGCGACCGCGCTGTTCCGGGCCGCCGAGGCGGGCATGACCGGCGGGGACCGCGACGGCGCAGCGCAAAGGCTGCGCCGCGCTGCGGAGCTGGCGGGCCAGCTGGGCGCCCGCCCGCTGGGCGAGGAGATTGCGGTGCTGGCCCGGAGCGCCAGACTCGCGCTGGGGACCGGCCACGATGGCGGCATCCCCGCACCTCCGGGGCTGGGCCTTACCGCCAGGGAGTTCGAGGTGCTGCGGCTCGTCACCGCCGGACGGTCGAACCCGGAGATCGCCGCCGAGCTCTTCATCTCCGCCAAGACCGCCAGCGTCCATGTCTCGAACATTCTGGGCAAGCTCGGCGTGAGCAGCCGTGGCGAGGCCGCGGCCGCGGCTCACCGGCTGCGCCTGTTCGACTCGGCGCTGGCGTCCTAAGGGGCGGCCAGGGGCGGCCACCTGAGCCTCCGGCAAGGCACACGAGTCGAAAGAACTCATGATCATGCCCGGCCACTTCGATGCTTACGCCGACGACTTCACAGGGTCAAGCGGCGCGGCGCGTGGCTCGTTCGTGCGGCATCCAGCGCTCTGACGCGGAGACTTGTCCCTAATGTCCCTAGGAGCCGAAGCTGTCCATTTGAGCGGGCGCCACCGGGCGTTTAGGTGCGGCGAGCCCAGGCCGGCAGGACATCCATTATCGACCCGGATGCACGGCAATCGATTGCTCTTCGGAAAATCGCCGTCGGCTCGCGAATTCAGGGCCGTCGTCGTTGGCTTACTCCGCGGCCGGGCGAAATGGGGCCGGGCCCACGCGGGCGAACACCGCGGGAACGT
>DAITAE010000044.1:0-3313 GCA_036824445.1 Streptosporangiaceae bacterium
CTGCGTGCGGCCCAGCTCGTCGCCGGCCAGCAGCATCGGCACCCCCTGCGAGCAGAACAGCGTGGCGAGGAAGTTGCGCTGCTGCCGGGACCGCAGGTCGAGCACGGCCGCGTCCTCGCTCGGCCCCTCGGCGCCGCAGTTCCACGACCGGTTGTCATCGCTGCCGTCGACGCCGCCCTCGCCGTTCGCCTCGTTGTGCTTGTGGTCGTAGGAGACCAGATCGGCGAGGGTGAAACCGTCGTGACAGGTGACGAAGTTGATGGAGGCGACCGGCCGGCGCCTACTGGTTTCGTAGAGGTCGCTCGAGCCGGACAGCCGCGAGGCGAACTCGGGCATGGCCGAAGGCTGCCCGCGCCAGAAGTCCCGTACCGTGTCGCGGTACTTGCCGTTCCACTCGCTCCACAGCGGCGGGAACTTGCCCACCTGGTAGCCGCCCTCGCCGACATCCCAGGGCTCGGCGATGAGCTTGACCTGCGAGACCACCGGATCCTGCTGGACCAGGTCGAAGAAGGCTGACAGGCGGTCCACGTCGTGCAGTTCCCTGGCGAGAGCTGCCGCGAGGTCGAACCGGAATCCGTCCACATGCGCGTCCAGCACCCAGTAGCGCAGCGAATCCATGATCAGCTGAAGCGCGTGCGGATGGCGGACGTTGAAGCTGTTCCCGCATCCGGTGTAGTCGAGGTAGAAGCGCTTGTCCTCGTCCGCGAGACGGTAGTAGGCGGCGTTGTCGATGCCACGGAACGACAGCGTCGGGCCCCGGTGATCGCCCTCCGCGGTGTGGTTGTAGACCACGTCCAGGATGACCTCGATGCCGGCATCGTGGAGTGCCTTCACCATCGCCTTGAACTCACCGATCTGCCCGCCCGGCGTGCTGGCGGCGGCGTATCCGTTGTGCGGGGCAAGGAACGCGATCGTGTTGTAGCCCCAGTAGTTGGTAAGACCGCGGTCCACCAGTTCGTGTTCGGGCACGAACTGGTGGACCGGCATCAGCTCCACCGCGGTCACCCCGAGCCGCGTCAGGTGCTCGATCACGGCCGGGTGCGCCAGCCCGGCGTAGGTGCCGCGCTGGTCGGGCGGGATGTCAGGGTGGCACAGGGTGAGGCCCCGGACGTGGGCCTCGTAGATGACCGTCCCGTGGTAAGGGGTGCGCGGCGGCCGGTCGTCGCCCCAGTCGAAGAACGGGTTGATCACTACGTTGGTGGGCATGTACGGGGCGCTGTCGGCGGTGTTGATCCGCGCGAGATCGCCGAACCGGTACCCGAACAGCGCCTCATGCCAGCGGACCTGGCCGTCCACCGCCTTCCCGTACGGGTCGAGCAGCAGCTTCGCCGGGTTACACCGGTGACCCTCGGCCGGTTCGTAAGGGCCGTGGACACGGTAGCCGTACCGCTGGCCGGGCCCGACGTCGGGCAGGTACCCGTGCCACACGAACCCGTCCACCTCGGTCAGCTCGACCCGGTTCTCGGCCCGGGGGCCGTCGCCGTCACCGTCGAACAGGCATAGCTCCACCCCGTCCGCCACCTCGGAAAACAGCGCGAAGTTGGTGCCCGCGCCGTCCCACGTCGCGCCCAGCGGGTACGGAGTTCCTGGCCAGAGGCGCATCAGGCGACCTTATCCGGGGACGCTGACACGGGCCCGCTCAAGGATCGCGGCCTCGTCGAGCCCGTCCGGCAGGGTCCCGAACGGGGCACCGGCTCCGCTGGCCGCGGTGGAGCCGAGCCGCGAGCCGCAGAACGCCTCCGCGACCGCCCCGCTCCCGTGCCGCACCAGCAGCGCGGCCTGCATGGTGACGGCGATCTGCCCGGCCAGCCGCCGGGCCCGGTGCTGCGCCTCCAGGCTGGTTGCCGTCTCCAACGCGGCGAGCAGCTGCCGCAGCTGGGCCACTGCCGCGTCGAGTCTCGGGTCGCCGCCAGCGGCCAGATCCAGCTCGGCGAGCAGGGCGTCGGCGCAGTCCGGGGTGCGGGCGAGCGCGCGCAGCACGTCAAGCGCGGTCACGTTGCCCGATCCCTCCCAGATCGAGTTCAGCGGCGCCTCCCGGTAGATCCGCGGCATGCCGGATTCCTCCACATACCCGTTCCCGCCCAGGCATTCGAGCGCCTCCGCCGCGTGGGCGGGCGCGCGCTTGCACACCCAGTACTTGGCCGCGGGCAGGACGACCCGCAGCAGCCTGCCCTCGGCGGCGTCGCCGCGGCCGGCCCGGTCGGCGGCCCCGGCCAGGCGGAGCGCGAGCACGGTCGCCGCCTGCGATTCCAGTGTGAGATCGGCCAGCACGGAGCTCATCGGCGGGTGTGCGATCAGGTCCTTCCCGAACGCCTGACGGTGGCTGGCGTGGTGTACCGCCGCGACCGTTGCCAGGCGCATGCCCGCAGCGCTGCCCAGCACGCAATCGAGCCTGGTCGCGCTCACCATCTCGATGATCGTGGCCACGCCCCGGCCGGGCTCGCCGACCTGCCAGGCCAGAGCGGCGTCGAACTCGACCTCGGCGGAGGCGTTGGACCGGTTGCCGAGCTTGTCCTTGAGCCGGGCGATACGCAGGCCGTTGCGGTCGCCACCCGGCAGCACGCGGGGGAGCAGGAAGCAGGTCAGGCCGCCTGGGGAGTAGGCGAGCGTGAGGAACAGGTCGCACATCGGGGCCGAGCAGAACCACTTGTGCCCGTTGAGGATGTGAGCGCCCGGGCCCGCCGCCGACGCGGGCTCGGCACGGGTGGTGTTCGCCCGCACGTCCGATCCACCCTGTTTCTCGGTCATGGCCATCCCGGCCAGCAGGCCGTTCTTGGTCTCGGGCGGGCGGAGACCCGGGTCGTAGCTGCGGGCCGTGAGCAGGGGCTCGAACCGCCCAGCCAGCGCCGGCGCGTGCCGCAGCGCCGGGATGGCCGCGTAGGTCATGGAGATCGGGCAGCCATGGCCGGCCTCGGCCTGCGCCCAGACGTAGAACTTGGCGGCCCGGGCCACGTGCGCGCCGGGCCGCTGGTCGGCCCATGGCGCCGCGTGCAGGCCTTGGCCCACGGCAGTGCTCATCAGCGCGTGCCAGGCAGGATGGAATTCCACTTCATCGATCCGGTTGCCCCAGCGGTCGTGGCTGCGCAGCACCGGCGGATACTCGTTGGCGAGCCTGGCCTGCTCGCCGGTGGCGCCGGAACCGGCCAGGCGGCCGAGCGTGTGCAGGTCGTCGGTGGCCCAGCGGGCCCCTTCCCGGCCAACCGCCTCCAGCAGGGTGGCATCGTCCGCGACGTCGTGGCCGACCAGCGGCGGCACCTGGTCGCGGACGTCGTCCGTGCTCAGGTGTGCAGGCCGCACTCGGTCTTGCCCGTGC
>DAITAE010000044.1:3323-14958 GCA_036824445.1 Streptosporangiaceae bacterium
GGCCGCCTCCAGCAGCGCCGGGTCGTCCGCGACGTCATAGCCGGCCAGCGGCGGGACCTGGTTGCGGACCTCATGCGTGGAATGCGGTGCCAGAGCCCTGGGCCTTAGGTGTGCAGGCCGCACTCGGTCTTGCCCGTGCCCGCCCAGCGGCCGCTGCGCGGGTCGGCGCCGGGCTCGACCCGCATGGTGCAGGTCGCGCAGCCGATCGACGGGTAGCCCTCATCGACCAGCGGGTTCACCAGCACACCGTGCTCTTCGATGTAGGTGTCCACCTGCTCCTGGGTCCACGCCGCGATCGGGTTGACCTTGACCATGGCGCGCCGCGCATCCCAGTCGACCACGCGGGTGTCGCTGCGTGCGGCCGTCTCCTCCCGCCGCACGCCGGTGATCCAGGCATCATACGGCTCGAGCGCCCGCTCCAGTGGCACCACCTTGCGCAGGTAGCAGCACAGGTCCGGATTCCGCCCGTACAGCCGGGGCCCGAGTTCGGCGTCCTGTTCCGCGACTGTGCGCGAGGGAGTGACGCTGATGAGGTTCACCGGGTAGATCGCCTGTACGGCGTCCCTGGTGCCGATCGTCTCGGGGAAGTGATAGCCGGTGTCCAGGAAGACGACATCGAGGCCGGGCTTGACGGAGGCGGCGAGGTGGATGATGACGGCGTCGGTCATCGAGGAGGTAATGCACACCCGGTCACCGAAGGTCTCCGTCGCCCACGCGATGACGTCCTGGGCCGGGGCTCCGGCTAGTTCCCGCGCCGCCGCGGCGGCGAGTTCGGCCATCTGGCTGGGTGCTTCCATGCCGTCAGGCGTGGCCCGGTCAGGCGTGGTCTGGTCAGGGGAGGTCGGCCAGGTCGCGCTTGATCTCACAGGAAGGCTCCCATCTCGCAATCGTGCCAGAACACTCCCGCGTCCCCGCGGGGGCTCGCCGTAGCGTTACCTCCGAGTCGTCCATGGTCCTCACGGTGATAGAGGGCAATAGCACAGGGAACCACAACAGATCCGGGAAATGTTCCCGGTCTCACAAACTTCATGCCGACAGCGGAGTCTCAGCCTTGCCGGAGCCAGGTCAGGCGCGGTTCCGGCGCCGCCGGGGGCGGCAGGTGCTGGCAGTCACACCATGTGCCGCCCGGGCATCCCCGGTGGTGCTGGGCGCGGCATGCCGGGCAGACCATGATGCCATCTCCGCTGCGTTGCTTGCTGACGGGGTGCCGATCACCGGGTGCTAGCCGGTGTGCACCCTTGCCGGTTGTGCCCCTGGCCGCCAGGCATCCCGGCAGTGCGGCTCCGGCGGATCAGGCAGCGTTGGCCCGGCGCATCCGGCGGCGGCGCTCCGAAGAGCGCTCGTCCTCGTTGAGCCCACCCCAGGTGCCGTACTTCTCGGGCCGGGAGACCGCGTAGGTGAGGCATTCCGCGCGGACGGGGCACGCGGCACAGACGGCCTTGGCCTTGCGCTCGCGGATCTCGCGCTCGGGCTGGCGTTCGCCGTCAGGGCCGAAGAAGAGGACGACTTCTTTGCCGCGGCACGCGGCAGCATCCTGCCAGCCCCAGTTCGGCCGGGGAGGCAGTGTCACCTGCCGGCGTACCTCAGACATGAATCGATCTCCTCAACTGTGCTGTGTGGTCGTGACCCGGCGTCCAGCCGGGCACGTGGCCTCGCTCCCTGCGGCTTCTGCCCCGTCTCCACATCCAACGCACTACCCGGCCGCCGTGTTCCCGGGCGGCGTCCGCCATGGGAACGGCCGTCAGTACCAAATGAGAGCGGAGGGGCAAATCAGTTGCCGGACAGGCTGCGGGCTAGTGCTGGGGGGCGCAATGCACGCCAGCCGTCCTGGCGAAGCCAGCCGGTTCGGCGAACCGACGTTCAATGATGCCATCCCAGCGGGCGCTTTCGCAGCCGAGCGGCAGAATTCATGGTGGCGAATGTGCCCTTCCCGCAGGACAGGTGCTTTTCATGATCACTAACTGGACAAAGCCGAGGGTCCGGGTTCACCATGGGCTGCATGTCTGCGTCGGACGCGGCACCTTTGCCCCGGCTGGGTGAGGTCTTTTTCGACGTCAGGGGCGAGTCTCGCAGCATGCGGCTGAGCTGGTACGCCGATACCGGGGTGGCGGTGTTCAGCATCTGGCAGGGCGGCACCTGCACCGGCACATTCCGGCTGCCGATCGCCGATCTGCCGCGGATGGTTGATTCCCTGCAGCGCGGCCCGCACGCACGGGACGATCTGATCACGGGGGAGCAGCCAGCATCGCGCGAGCCGCGCCTGCCGGGACCACCCGGGCTGCCGGACGGCGACATCCGGACGGGCCAGACCACCGGCGCCATCTACCTCCCGCCGGTGGAATCGGACCTGACGGGCTATCAGGCGGAGCCGCCGCTGCCCGACTATCCCGGCGAGTACGCGGCCGGGCCGCGCGCACCGGACTTCCCCGGCGGGTACCCGCCCGGGCCGCCCGCGCCGGATCTCACGGCCGAGCCGCCGGGCGCACCGGAAGCGCCAGGCCAGCGCCGCCTCAGGCGCCGCGGCCGGGAGCCGCACGAGCATGCTTCCGGATACCCGGGCGAGTCGTTGGCGCCGGATCTGCCAGGGGATCCGTCGCATGCGTATTCCGGCGGGCCAGCCGGGCACGGGTCCGGCGAGTACCAGGCCCCGCCCCCCCAGGTCTACCGCGGCGAGGCTCCCCACGATTACCTGGGCGGGTCCGACGCGGCCGGATATCGCGCCGAGCCAGCCGCCGGGTATGCGGCTGAGGAGACGCTGTCGGCGGGCTACCGCGGCGACTACCAGGAGGGCTCGCTGAGCGCCGGACCGGGCGGGCTTCGTGATGATCCACTGGCAGTCGACCCGGCCGGGGGATACCGGCGTGAAAGCCGCGGCCGCCCGGCGCGCCGTGGGTACCACAGCGAAGAGGCCGCAGGCCCGGCCGGCGGCGACTACGCCGACGGACCGCCGCCCGGCGGCTATCCGGGCGAACAGGACTATCAGGACTATCAGGACTATAACGACGAACTGCCCGCTGCCGAGTACGGCTCACCCGTGCGGCCCTACCTGACCGACGCGCGCGACACCGATGAGCCCTTCGCCGACGACCCGCCGCAGCGGCGCGAACCGCGCGGCAGGCGCCGGGCCGAGCCCGCGCCCGATTCCTTTCCCTATGGCCCGCCGCCCGCCGGTGACGAGCCGCGGCAACGGGGACCCTATCCCGGGCAGCATTGACCTTTGGGTCGGCCGGTGCCTGGGCACCCCGGGCGGGGAAGATGACCGATAGCCACCGGCAGCGCCCGGGGCCAGGGTGCCATAAAAGGCGCCTTGGAGCCTTCGGCCCGGTGGGCTGGGCCGGCCATCACCCTTCCGTTCACATCATTTGACCTGGGTGTCGTTGCGCTGAATGGTCGCCGTGAGGATATATTGGCTACCGGGGAAGGGGGGCGTGAAGTGGCACAGAAGGTTTCGGTCACATATGTATGTGACTACGACCAGAAAGAGATTCCGCAGGGCGAGCACCGGCTGCGCAGGTTCAGCCTCGACGGCCGCGACTACGAGATCGACCTGTGCGCCCGGCACACCGCCAGGCTCGACCAGACGATCGGCCGGTATGTCGAGAACGCGCGCAGGGGGTCGGCGCGCCCGCAGCCCGTTAAGCGCAGAACGGCTGCGCACCGCCAGCACAGCGCGAACGTCCGCGCCTGGGCTAAGACGGCAGGCATCGAGGTCGGCGACCGCGGCCGGATACCAGCCGATGTGGTCGCGCGGTACGAGGCCGCCCACCGCTGACCGCGGCGGGCAAATCCACCGTGGGCAGGGCGGGCTTGTGAGCTGTACTCACCCGGCAGGTGGCGACCCCCCAGGCGCGTTCCCCGCGTCGGCCTGAGCCGACGCCTGCCCAGCCTGCCCGGTCTGCCCGGTCTGCCCAGCCTGCCCGGCCGGCACGGTTTGATCGGATTGCCCGGCCGGCCCTACGGCCGACGCGAGAACCTGGGCGTTCGGCAGGCGGATCGGGCCATCGGCGGTCTCGACCCGCACGTAGCTGATACCGATCTCGGTGACGATCCCCTCGACCTGCCCGCTGAACGCGCCCGACCGGAAACTGACCTCGTCACCGACCCCGAACGGGTGGGAGAGCAGCAGGACAAGACCGGAGAACACGTTGCCGAGCGACTGCTGGGCGGCGATGCCGAGGATGATCGTGGTGACCGCGCCGCCGACCAGGAGCTGGTCGAGGGGGACGTTGAGCAGGCCCAGGGTGATGAAGAGCGCGGCGATGCTCCCGGCCAGGACGATGGTATAGCGCACGACGGCCGCGTGCGCCCTTCCGGTCACGGGCTGCATGACGTCGCGCGACTTGCCGGCGAAGCCGACCACGGCAATGACCGCCAGCAGGCAGAACACGAGCGCCGCGGCGACGGAGACCACCTTGCCCACCACGTGCTCGTTGAAGATCTGGCTGGCGGTCATGGAGAGGACGGCCGCGCCCACCGCGAGCACCAGGGCGATGATGGAGCGCCACGGCCGGGTGCGGGCCTTCACCTTGCCCACTTGCCGCGCGAGGTCAAGCTGGCGCTTCTCTTGCAGGTCCACCGGCGCATCCTCTCTGGCGCCTGTCATTCTGCCGCTCCAACGCTACCGAGGCACGGATAAGTGATCCCGGGGACCGAGGTCCCCGGGATCACGTGGCGGAGGGATCAGGCGGCCTGCCTGGCCTCCTGCCTGGCCCCGAACGGCTTGCCCACGGGGACCACCGGCGTGCCGCGCATGCCGTTGATCACCCCGGCCGCGGACGTGTACCAGGCGACCAGCGCGGTCAGCACGCCCACATAGCCGCCGATCTTGATGATGGTGGTGTTGGCCGCGAAGAACCCGATGAACAGGATGACCTCGGTGGCCTCCAGGGTCAGGAACACGCCGAACACGGCGGCGTTGACCTGGGTGCTCCACAGCAGCATGTAGGTGTTGAAGATGGCGAAGGCGAGCAGGATCCAGCCGAGATCCTTGTTGGCCGCCGCGGCGTGCGCCGCCGCCGCGAGCGGGCCCGACCCGGCCGGCGGCGGCGCCACCAGCAGGGCCCACAGGCCGAGGCCGATCCAGAAGCCGCCGTACGTGCCGAACGCGGTCGCGCCGAACACGTTGCGGTTGCGGAACTCCCACATGGCAGCCGCGAACTGGGCCAAGCCGCCGTAGGCGAAGGCAAAGCCCAGCCAGGCGTCGCCGGTAGCCGTGGTCATCCAGTGCGCGTTCGCCGCGGACAGCAGGAACGTGGTGAGGGCGAAGGCGGCGAGGCCGAGTGGGGCCGGGTCCGCAGCCGGTGCCATCATGATCGATCGGTCGTCGTTAACGGTCAACTGATTCCTCCCTTGTGAGGAGAGCGCCGCATGACGGCAGCCCGGCGGCGCGTCCGGCACATGGATTGAACGAAGGCCACGATGGCCGCGGCCTCACGAAATGGCTCGCCTGTTGCTGAGGCGGGCCAGACAGCCCTAAGGACGATACGGCCCCTAAGAGGGCCGCTTGCTTCCGCAGCGGGCCAAGGAGACCTTCTTCCGTCTTCACAGATGGCTCACGAGAACCAAGCGGAAGATCTGCACTGAGGGTAACCCCGGACATCCTGGTTGGGGAGACCCAGGTTTCCAACATGCCAGACGGGCGCCCGGCAGGGCCGGGCAGGGGGCGTTCAGGCCTGCACATGCTGGCTGCGCGCCAGCAACAGCTTCCGCGCGCCGACCGGGCCGGAAACAACCAGCCGTCCCGAGCCCGGTAGCTCCCGGCGGCCACGGGGTATTCTCCGGTTGTATCAGCAAGGACGCCTCGGGGAGGTCCGGCGATGTCCACTGACGACGCCATCCGTGCCTCGGACGCCGACCGCGAGCACGCGGTCGGGATGCTCCGCGATGGCTATGCCACGGGGCGGCTGACTCTGGCTGAGTTCGACGATCGCACGACCGCCGCCCTTACCAGCCGCACGTGGGGCGAACTGAGGGGACTGACAAGGGATCTGCCAGCGCCGGGGCAGCGCGTGCTCCCGCCGCCGGCCCCCCGCGAGGCGCTGGGGCGCAGTGAACGGCTGCCCGCCGCCGCGCTGGCCGACCGGGGTCCCGGGCTGACGCCGATCCTGCTGATCGCCGTGTACTGGCTCACGCTCACCTTCACCGCCCACGCCGCAGGGCTGCTGATCCCGGTCGTCTTCCTTCTCCTCATGGTGGTGCAGACCGCGGGCCGGGTGCGGTGCGGCCTGGACAGCGCGGCGCATCGCCCACCGGGCCAGTCGCGGCCCTCCCAGCTGCCGGAGGAGGGCCCTAGCCGGCCCGGCTGAACTCCGGGGGCAGGCGGCTGGCCGAGTCCCGGTCGAGCAGGAACAGTGTCCGCAGGCGCCCCCGCGCCCCAGCTGCCGGGACCTGGACCGGGCCGACGTCCGAGAGGGCGAGCCGGACCGCGCCGGCCTTCTCCGCGCCCGCGGCGAGCAGCCACACCTCCCGCGCGCACTGGATGGCCGGCAAGGTGAGCGTCAGCCGGGTGGGAGGCGGCTTCGGCGCACCCCGCACCGCGACCACCGGCCGCTCGTCGTAGAGGGCGGGCAGCCCGGGGAACAGCGAGGCGACGTGACCCTCGGGGCCGATGCCGAGCAGCAGGACATCGAACGAGGGCACCGGCCCATGGTCTTCCGGCCAGGTGGCCTCCGCCAGCCAGGTCGCGTACCGGGCGGCCGCCGCCTCCGGGTCGTCGCCGTCCGGCCCGTCGCTGCCCGGCATGGCGCGCACCCGTGCCGGGTCCATGTCGAGGTGGCACAGCAGTGCCTCCCGTGCGCCGGTCTCGTTGCGCTCGGGGTGCCCGGCGGGCAGGAATCGCTCGTCCCCCCACCAGATGTCCAGCCGCCGCCAGTCCACCGCGTCCCGGGCGGGTGCGGCCGCCAGCTCGGCCAGAACGGCGGTGCCGATCCCGCCGCCGGTGAGCACCAGCGACGCGCTGCCGGCCGCCGCCTGGACGTCGACCAGCCGGGTCACCAGCATGGCCGCGGCCGCCTTCGCGAGCAGGCCGGCCTCGTGGTGGACCAGCACCTCCGGTGTGCTCACGCCGACCCGAGCTTGCTCAGGGTCTCGCCGTACACCACGTCCGGGTCCAGCCGGCGCAGTTCCTCCGCGAGCAGCTCCGGCGTATCCCGCCGGTGCAGGGCCACCCGCCGGTCGGGCTGACCGGGACGGCTCAGCTGCGCCACCCGGCCGTCGGGCCGGGTAACCGAGATCGCCCCGTCGGTGGTGGCGAAGCTGACCTCGGTGATGCCGGGGCCGGCCGAGACCTCGCACGTGACCGGGATCTGCAGCCGGGACGCCAGCCAGACGCCGATCAAGTCGGCGCTCGGGTTGCCCTTCTCGGCACGGACCGTGCCACTGTCGATCGTGCCGTAAGGCTGGTCGAGGATGGCGGCGAGCAGCGACCGCCAGGGAGTCGCCCTCGTCCAGCTCAGGTCGGTGTCGCCGGGCTGGTATCCGATCGCGAGCGAGGTCAGGATCTGCCGGGGCTCGTCCACGGCGGCCGCGTCGGTGATCCGGCGCTGGGACAGGACGCCGATCGGATCGTCGGCCGGGGTGGCCGGCGGGTCACCCGGCCACCAGGTGACGACCGGCGTGTCCGGCAGCAGCAGCGGTTCCACGACCGAGTCCGCGTGCAGGCCGACCGGGCCGTACATGCGGAGCAGCAGGGTCTCGCCGGGGCTGGTCTCGCCGACCCGGATCTCGGCGTCCAGCCGCGGCTCGGCCCCCGGCCGCCGGGTGATCACCACCAGCACCCGGCACGGGTGCTCGCGGGCGGCCTCGTTCGCCGCCCGGACCGCGTCGTACTGCGCCCCCTCGTCGGTCACGATGACCAGGGTGAGGACCATCCCGCTGGCGGGATCGCCAAGCCGCCGGCGTGCCTGCTGGAGCGCGCTGGCGATGGCGCTCGTGGTGGTCTCGGTCAGGTCAATGGTCACCGTCTGCGTCCTTCCACCGCCGCCGGGAGGCAGGCCCGGTCACAGCCGCCGCCATGCCCGGCCGTCCCTGGCCATCAGCGCGTCCGCCGTGGCCGGCCCGGCCGACCCGGCCGGGTACTGGTCGGGCTTGGTGTGCTCCGCCCAGAACTGCTCGATCGGGTCAAGCACCTGCCAGGACAGCTCCACCTCCAGATGCCGCGGGAACAGCGGCGGATCGCCGATGAGGACGTCGAGCAGCAGCCGCTCGTACGCCTCGGGACTGCTCACGGTGAACGACTCGCCGTAGGCGAAGTCCATGTTCACGTCCCTGACCTCCATCGACGAGCCGGGAACCTTGGAGCCGAAGCGGACCGTGACCCCCTCGTCGGGCTGCACCCTGATCACTATCGCGTTCTCGCCCAGCTCCTGGGTGTCGGTGGCGCTGAAGGGCAGGTGCGGTGCCCGCTGGAAGATCAGCGCGATCTCCGTCATCCGGCGCGGCAGCCGCTTGCCGGTCCGCAGGTAGAACGGGACACCGGCCCATCGCCGGGTGTCCACCCCGAGCCGGAGCGCCGCGTACGTTTCGGTCCGCGAGTCCGGCGGGATGCCGTCTTCCTCCAGGTAACCGGGAACCTCCACGCCCCCCTGCCAGCCCGCGGCGTACTGGCCGATGGCCGTGCCGGCCGCCAGGTCTCCGGGCAGGCGGACGGCCGACAGCACCTTTTCCTTCTCGGCCCGGAGCGAGTCGGCGTCGAAGGACACCGGCTCCTCCATCGTGGTGAGCGCGAGGAGCTGCATCAGGTGGTTCTGGATGACGTCACGGGCGGCCCCGATGCCGTCGTAGTAGCCGGCCCGCCCGCCGATACCACCGTCCTCCGCCATCGTGATCTGCACGTGGTCCACGTAGCCGCGGTTCCAGATCGGCTCGTACAGCGTGTTGGCGAACCGCAGTGCCAGGATGTTCTGGACCGTTTCCTTGCCGAGGTAGTGGTCGATGCGGAACACCGAGTCGTGGCCGAACACCGAGTTCAGCACCTGGTTCAGCTCCTGCGCGCTGGCCAGGTCGTGGCCGAACGGCTTCTCCACCACCACCCGCCGCCAGGGCATGTGGCCATCCGGGCGCCGCTTCGGGGTGGACAGGCCCGAGCGCTTGAGCTGGCCGACCACGTTGGCGAAGTACTTGGGCGGCACCGAAAGGTAGAAGGCGTAGTTGCCGCCGGTGCCGCGCTCGGTGTCAATCGAGGCCACCGTTTCCGCCAGCCGGTCGAACGCATTGTCGTCGGCGAACTCGCCCGGCACGAACCTGACCCCCTCCGAGAGCTGCTGCCAGACGTTGTCGTTGAAGGGGGTACGCGCGTGCTCCTTCACCGCCTGGTAGGTGACCTGGGCGAAGTCCTCGTCCGCCCAGTCCCGGCGGGCGAACCCGACCAGCGAGAACCCCGGCGGCAGCAGGCCACGGTTGGCGAGGTCGTAGACGGCGGGCATCAGCTTCTTGCGCGCGAGGTCGCCGGTGACTCCGAACATGACGAGCACGCACGGCCCCGCGACCCGGGGGAGGCGGCGATCCCGCGGGTCACGCAGGGGATTGCCCGCTACGAGTTCGCTCATCGCTACGATCCTTCCGTGCCCGCCGCGGCGGGAAGCCGGCCGAGGCCCGCCGCTGGACGGCCCGCGAACGCGGGCTGCGCCATCCCCGGGTCCTCCTCAGTGTTCACGTTCTGACCGCCGCCGCCAGTTCAGTGCTGATCGACTCGAGCAGCTCCTGCCAGGATGCCGCGAACTTGGCCACGCCCTCCTCTTCCAGGACGGTCACCACGTCCCGGTAGCCGATGCCGAGGGCCTCGAGGTCCACGAAGAGCTGCCGCGCCTCCGCGTAGCCGCCGCGGCCGGTGTCGCCCCGCAGGCGGCCATGGTCGGCCATGGCATGCAGCGTCGATTCCGGCATCGTGTTCACCGTCCCGGGCGCCACCAGTTCTTCCACGTACATGGTGTCCGGGTAGGCCGGGTCCTTGGTGCTGGTCGAGGCCCACAGCGGGCGCTGCGGCCGGGCGCCGGCCCGGCGCAGGGCCTCCCAGCGGGTGGTCGCGAACGTCTCCTCGTACAGCTCGTAGGCAAGGCGCGCGTTGGCGATGGCCGCCTTGCCGCGCAGCGCCGCCGCCTCCGGCGTGCCGAGCTTGTCCAGTCTCTTGTCCACTTCGGTGTCCATCCGGCTGACGAAGAAGGACGCCACCGACGCGATCGAGGCCAGATCGTGGCCCGCCTGCGCGGCCTGCTCCAGCCCAGCAAAGAAGGCGTCCATGACCTGGCCGTACCGGTCCAGCGAGAAGATCAGCGTGACGTTGATGCTGATGCCCTCGGACAGGCACTGCGTGATGGCGGGCAGGCCCTGCTCGGTCGCCGGAATCTTGATGAACAGGTTCGGCCGGTCCACCAGCCACCACAGTGCGCGCGCCTCGGCGATGGTCTTGGCAGTGTCCCGGGCGATCCGGGGATCCACCTCGAGGGAGACCCGGCCGTCGACCCCGCCGGTCGCGTCGTAGACCGGCCGGAGCACGTCGCAGGCCCACCGGATGTCGTAGGTGGTGATGGCGCGGGAGGCCTCTTCGAGTCCCACCTCCCGGGTCTGCAGGTCGGCGAGCTGGCTGCTATAGGCCGAGCCGGACCCGAGGGCGTGCGCGAAGATGGTCGGATTCGAGGTCACCCCGACCACGTGCCGGTCACGGATCAGGCCGGCCAGGTTGCCGGTTGCCAGCCGCTCCCGGCTGATGTCGTCCAGCCATACCGATACACCGGCGGCGGACAGCTGCCCAAGGACGTCCTCTGACTGCGGGGTCATGGCCTTTCGCTCCTTATCGATCCTCGCGCTCTCAAGCTTGGTCGCCCCGCGCCACCCTGGCCAGGCTGGCGCGGGCCGCGGCCGCCACCCGCTCCGCCGTGAACCCGAACCTCTCGAACAGCACCTGGTAGTCGGCCGAGGCACCAAAGTGCTCCAAGCTGACACATTCCCCGGCATCGCCGGCAAATGCCCGCCATCCCTGGGCAATGCCAGCTTCGACGCAGACCCGGGCCCGGACCCGCGCCGGGAGCACCTCCTCCTGGTAGGAAGGCTCTTGCGCGGTGAACCATTCCACGCATGGCATCGAGACGACCCGGGCGGTGATCGTCTCCTGCGCGAGCAGTTCGCGTGCCGCGAGCGCGACCTGCACCTCACTGCCGGTGGCGATCAGGATCACCGCCGGCTCCCCGCCGGCGGCCTCGGCCAGGATGTACCCGCCGCGGGCGGTGCCCTCCGCCCCGGCCAGCCCTTCCCCGGCCTGGACCCGCGCGGGGTCGGCGGCACGGTCGAACACCGGCACGTTCTGCCGGGTGAGGCACAGGCCAGCGGGCCGGTCGCTGTGGCTGAGGATGGCCTGCCAGGCGGCCGCGGTCTCGTTGGCGTCGGCCGGGCGCACGACGTCCAGCCCGGGGATGCCGCGCAGCGCCCACAGGTGCTCGACAGGCTGATGGGTGGGCCCGTCCTCGCCCAGCCCGATCGAGTCGTGCGTCCACACGTACGTGACCGGCAGCCCCATCATCGCCGCCAGCCGGACCGCTGGCCGCATGTAGTCGCTGAACACAAGGAAGGTGCCGCCGTAGGGCCGGGTCAGCCCGTGCAGCGCGATCCCGCTGCAGATCGCGCCCATGGCGTGCTCGCGGAT
>DAITAE010000504.1:0-3809 GCA_036824445.1 Streptosporangiaceae bacterium
GCGAGTACTTCGCGATGCGCGGCGTGGCGCTGCTCATGGAGACCATCGACAAGGTGTCGAGGAGGCTGAATCCGCGACTGGTCATGGACGGGCTGCTGGCCACCATGTACGACTCCCGCACCCTGCACTCGCGTGAGGTTCTGCAGGGTGTCGTCCAGGGGTTCGGCGATAAGGTCTTCCATACGGTCATCAGCCGTACCGTGCGGTTCCCCGACGCGACCGTGGCCGGGGAGCCGATCACGAGGTTCGACCCGGCATCCCCCGGCGCGAGTTCCTACCGGGAGCTTGCCAAGGAGGTACTGGAGCGGTGGCGGCAGGCCGGGAACGCGGGCCCCGTCCGCGCCGGGTAAGCCTGCCGGGGGTCGCCGAACTCCTCCGCCCCGTCGGCCCCGGCCCCGCCACTGATTCCGGGCGGCAGGCCAGTGGGCGAGAAGCCCACCCTCAGAAAATTACGGTCTACCTGTCTGCGGACGAATTCCTCGATCTGGAGCGCGCCCGCCTAAGCTTGCATATCCGCGGAATCCGTGTGGACCGGGGCAGGCTGGTCCGGGAGGCGATCGCGGTACTGATGGCAGATCTGGAGGCCGGTATCGACGCGAGCGTGATCGCCCGGCGCCTGCGCGCGGTCGGCCAGTCCGGCCCGGCTGCCGAGGTCCCTGCCGCCGGGATCCCTGCCATCGAGGTCCCTGCCATCGCGGTCCCGGCTGGCGCCGCACCGTCTCCTGCTGCACCGGGTGCTGCCGCACCGGCTGATGGCGTTCAGGCCGCTGGCGCCGCGACGAACGGCGGCTCAGCCAACACCGTGCTGGCCAACGGCGCGCTAGCGGACGGTGCGCGAGTAGGCGGTGTACGCGTAGGCGGTCCGCGAGCGGACGGCGTCGCGGCTGTCGGTGCTTCCGTCACCGGCGCCACCGTCGATGGTGTCCCTGCTGACGATGCCTACGGCGACTCGCTCAACGGCGACGCGGTCACTAACACGGGGGCCGGCGGCGGCCCGGCGGGACCGCAGTGACCGCAGCAGTGACCAGCGATCCGGGTGGCGGTGCCGCACAGGCCCCGGGAACGGGTGGATTCGAGGTCCACCTTGACGTCTTCGAAGGACCGTTCGACCTCCTGCTCGGCCTGATCTCCAAGCACAAGCTGGACATCACCGAGGTTGCCCTGTCCCAGGTGACCGATGAGTTCATCGCGTACATCCGGGCCCGTACCGAGGAATGGGACCTGGACCAGGCAAGCTTTTTCCTGGTGGTCGCGGCCACCTTGCTCGACCTGAAGGCGGCCCGGCTGCTGCCCGCCGGCGAGGTGGAGGACGAAGAGGACCTCGCCCTGCTGGAAGCCAGGGACCTGCTCTTCGCCCGGCTGCTGCAGTACCGCGCCTACAAGGAGGTAGCGGCCATCTTCGCGGGCAAGATGGCCGTTCACGCCCGCCGTTTCGCCCGCCGCGTGCCGATGGAACCTCAGTTCGCTGAGCTGTTGCCAGAGGTGCTGCTGGGGCTTGGACCGGCCGAGTTCGCCCGGATCGCCGCGCTTGCGCTCGCCCCGCGCCCGGTGCCGGTGGTCTCGACCGAGCACATCCATACGCCGCGCACCAGCGTTCGCGAGCAGACCGAGATCCTGGCCGGACGCCTGCGCACGCTGGGCCGGGCCACCTTCCGGCACCTGACATCCGACTGCGCCGGCACCTATGAGGTGGTGGCCAGGTTCCTGGCGCTGCTCGACCTCTACCGGGACGGTAACGTCTCGTTCGAGCAACTGGTGCCGCTTGGCGACCTGTATGTGACCTGGGCCGGAAATGAGACCGGCCGCCCCAGCACAGCCGGCGAGGAAGACGACTGGTCATGACGCACGACAACGCAGCCGGGGACGTGGCTGGCGAGTCCCCGCCCGGCCCTGGCCTGCGGGCTTGCATGGAAGCGATCCTGCTGGTGGTCGATGAGCCGGTCCCCGAGGTGGTGCTCGCTCAGGTACTTGAGCGGCCGCGGGAGGAGATCGCGCGCGAGATCGCCGACCTCGCCGCCTCATACACCGCGGAGAGCCGGGGGTTCGACCTACGTGAGGTGGCGGGAGGCTGGCGTTTCTACACCCGCGAGGAGTGTGCGCCGGTGGTGGAGCGCTTCGTCCGCGACGGGCAGGAGGTCCGGCTGACCCAGGCCGCGCTGGAGACGCTGGCCGTGGTCGCCTACCGGCAGCCGGTCAGCCGGGCGCGCGTCTCCGCCGTACGGGGTGTCAACTGTGACGGGGTGATGCGCACCCTGACGCTGCGCGGCCTGGTCGAGGAGGCGGGCACCGAACACGAAACCGGCGCCATCCTCTACCGTACGACCGGCTACTTCCTGGAACGGCTTGGCCTGCCCAGCCTGGACGACCTGCCCGACCTCGCGCCTTTCCTGCCCGATGAGATCGAGGATGCCGACGGAGCCGAGGAAGACGCGGCATATATTGCGGGTGCCCCGGGCCCCGGCGGCGCTGCGAACCGTGGACCCGGGTGCTGCTCTGGACCCGGGTGCTGCGCTGGATTCGGGTGGTGCCCGGGATCCGGGTGGTGCCCGGAATTCGGGAGATGCTGTGGACCCGGGCGGTGCTCCGGGCTCTGGCGGTGCCGGGGAACTGGAGAGCGCCCGGGATCCCCAGGATGCTGACGATGCGGGCGATGAGCGCACGAGCCCATGACGACCGCGATCGCCGTGGCGGGCGCCGGCAGGCAGGAGGGCGCCCTGGTGGGCGCGGCGGTGCGGACAGTGCGGGCGGCGGGAAGGCCGCGCACGGCATGGACCTGACCGATGAACCCGGACGCGATTCGCTCACCGACGTGCCCGGCGGCGTCCGCTTGCAAAAGGTGCTGGCCGCCGCCGGTGTCGGCAGCCGCCGGCAATGCGAGGAACTGATCGGCGAGGGACGGGTCGAGGTCGACGGGGAGATCGTGCGCCGATATGGCGCGAGAGTCGATCCCGACCGCCAGATCATCAAGGTGGATGGCAGGCGCATCCCCAGCCGCCAAGATCTGGTGTACCTGGCGCTCAACAAGCCGGCCGGAGTGGTCACCACCATGTCGGACGATCGTGGCCGGCCCTCCATCGCCGACTTCCTCGGCGACCGGGCGGAGCGGCTGTTCCACGTCGGCAGGCTCGATTACGACACCGAAGGGCTCATGCTGCTGACCAACGACGGTGAACTGGCCCACCGCCTGGCGCATCCGAGGTACGGGGTGGCCAAGACCTACCTGGCAGAGGTCGCCGGACCGCTGCCCAGAGATGTGGGACGGCGGCTGATCACCGGGATCGAACTCGAGGATGGGGTCGCCAGCGCCGACAAGTTCCGGGTGATCGAGCAGGCAGGAAAGCGGGCGCTGGTGGAGATCACCCTCCACGAAGGGCGCAAGCACATCGTGCGTCGGCTGCTGGCAGAGGCAGGCCATCCGGTAAGCCGCCTGGTCCGCACCCGGGTCGGCCCGGTCACGCTCGGCAGCTTGCGGCCTGGTAGCACCCGGGCGCTGACCACCAGGGAGATCGGCGAACTCTACGCCGCTGTCGGGCTCTGACTTGGCAGCAAATCACGATCATGAGGTTGCTGCGCACCTGACTACACCCAGCCCATGATCACGTTGCAGCTCCGGGTCGGGCCCGGATGTGATCACGACTTCTATCTACCCAGGCGATGATCACGTTCCGTACCAGACGTTCCGGCTTCGTGATCATGACATTGGTGGCGCTCTGGCACCCTCTAAGTCATGATCACGAGCTGCAGGGTGCGTTGCGAGGCTCGCAGCCACATCCCGCGACAGCACCAAACTTGTAGTCAGCGTGATGCCG
>DAITAE010000505.1:0-3806 GCA_036824445.1 Streptosporangiaceae bacterium
GGGCACGGTGGTCATCGAGGAGTTCCTCGACGGCCCGGAGGTGTCGCTGTTCGCGGTCACCGACGGCACCACCGCGGTGCCCCTGCTGCCCGCGCAGGACTTCAAGCGCGCCGGGGACGGCGACAGCGGGCCGAACACCGGCGGCATGGGCGCCTACGCGCCGCTCGGGTGGGCGCCGCCCGGACTGGCCACCGAGGTGCTCGCCGGCGTCATCCAGCCAGCGATCGACGAGATGCGGCGGCGCGGCAGCCCGTACCGGGGCCTGCTCTACGCCGGGCTCAGCCTGACCGCGGGCGGGGTGCGGGTGATCGAGTTCAACGCGCGGTTCGGCGATCCGGAGAGCCAGGTCGTGCTCGACCGGCTGGCCAGCCCGCTGGGCGGGCTGCTCGCGGCGGCCGCCGCCGGTTCACTGGCCGGCGCCGGTCCCCTGCGGTGGGCGCCGGGCGCGGCGGTGACGGTGGTGATCGCTGCCGAGGGCTATCCGGCGGCACCGGTGAAGGGCGATCCCATCCACGGCATCGATCATGCCGAACGGGTCCCCGGGGCGCATGTCCTGCACGCGGGGACGGCCACCGACGGGGCTGGCCGGCTGCTTTCGGCGGGCGGCCGGGTGCTCAACGTGGTCGGCACCGGCCCCGATCTGGCCACCGCGCGGGACGTCGCCTACCGGGCCGCGGGCGCGATCGAGATGCGGGGCGGCTGGTACCGCCGCGACATCGCCGAAGCCGCCGCGCACTCCCGGCTGTCCCCGCCCCCGCAGCCTCAGACGTCCCCGGCCCTGTCCGAGATGTCCTCCGCCGCGGGCCAGACGTCCGCCGCCGCCCGGGATGCTGGCGGTGACTCCCCGGCCTCACCTACGGGTCCCTGACCGGCAGAACCGTGCCCGACACGCCCAGCCACCTGCCCGACCGGCCGACCAGTCCCCCACCCGGCCGGCCGGCCAGTCCTACCCCCGGCGAGTCGCCCAGTCCCCCGCTTGGCCGGCCGCCCAGCGGCCGGTTGCGCGGCGGCGTTCCGCTGCGGGTGAGCACCCTGGAGCTGTTTTTTGACCTGGTCTTCGCATTCACCCTCACCCAGCTCACCGAACTGCTGGCCCGCGATCTGTCGCTGAGGGGGGTGGCGCAGGTGCTCCTGATCTTCGGGGTGCTGTGGTGGATGTACGGGGGCTACGCCTGGCTGACCAACACCCGCACCCCGGACCGGGCGCCGGAGCGGCTGCTGCTGCTGGTGGGCATGGCCGGGTTCCTGGTGGTCGGGCTGGCGATCCCGCACGGGTTCGGCCCGGAAGACGCCGACAGCGGGGCCGTGCTTGGGCTCGGCTATCTCATCGTGGTGCTCGTGCACACCTCGCTGTACTACCGCCTCAACCGCAACATCATGCGCATCGCGCCCTTCAACATCACCTCGGCGCTGCTGGTCATCCTGGCCGGGGAGGTTGACGGCCCTCCCGTCTATGCCCTGTGGGCCGCCGCGCTGGCCATCCAGGTGCTCTCGCCGCTGATCGCCAGTCCCGGCGGCCGGTTCGAGATCCAGCCGGCCCACTTCGTGGAACGCCACGGGGCGCTCATCATCGTCGCGCTCGGCGAGTCGGTGGCCGCCGTCGGCATCACCGCCTCCCGTGAGGACGTGACCGGCTCGCTCGTCGCCGCGGCCGTGCTCGGCCTGGCCCTGACCGCCTGCCTGTGGTGGGCGTACTTCGGCACCGGCGACGACGACCGTGCCGAACGCGCCTTCACCGCCGCGGCCCCCGCGCAGCGGCCGGGCCTGGCCCTGTCGGCGTATTTCTTCGCGCACATACCGATGCTCCTCGGCGTGGTCGCGATGGCCGCGGGAGTGTTGCTCACGATCGGTCACGCGGCCCAGCCCCACCCCGTGCGCCAGGCGATCGTGCTGTCGGGCGGCGTCGCGCTGTTCCTGGCCGGTGACGCCTGGTTCCGGGCCTCGCTGCGGATCGGGACCCCGTGGCCCCGGCTGGCCACCGCCGTGTTCGCGCTGGCGGCGACCGCGCTCGGGGCGACCGTCGCCGTGGAGGCCCAGCTGGCGGTGCTGCTCGGCGCCCTCGTGGCGATGCTGGCCGCGGAGCGGTACGCGGGCGCCAGCCCGTCCCGGCTCCGGCGGGTGCGTAAGAGAGGATGGGAGGCGTGATCAGGCGGTACACCCTGCCGGAGATGGGCCGGGTCTGGGGCGAGGCCCACAAGTATGAGCTGTGGTGCCGTGTGGAGACGCTCGTTCTGGAGGCGCAGGCCCGGGCCGGGACCGTCCCGGCGGATGCCGTGGCGCCAGTGCAGGCCGCGCCGCCGCCGGCGCCCGAGGCGGTGGCGGCCTACGAGGCGGTGACCGAGCACGATGTGATCGCCTTCCTCAGCGCATGGGCGGACAACACCTCGCCCCGTGAGGCGGCGGCATTTGTGCATTTCGGGATGACCTCGTCCGACCTGCTCGACACCGCCCTGGCGCTCCAGCTCACCGAGGCGACCGATCTGCTCATCGCCCGGGCCGACGGCCTGGTCGCGGTGCTGCGCGAGCATGGCCTCGCCCATTCCGGCACGCTGCGGGTGGGGCGCACACACGGCGTCCACGCCGAGCCCGACGTGTGGGGGCACCGGGTGGCCGACTTCGCGTTCGCCGCCGCCCGCTGCCGGGACCGGCTGCGGCGGGCGCGGGACGCGGTGGCGGTCGGCAAGCTGTCCGGGCCGGTCGGCACCTACTCCAACATCGACCCGGCCATCGAGGCCACGGTGCTCGCCGGGCTCGGCCTGCGGCCGCCCGAGGTGGCCACCCAGGTCGTGTTCCGCGACGGCATCGCCGAGTGGGTGAGCGTCCTCGCGCTGCTCGCCACCGCCTGCGAGGCGATCGCGCTTGAGGTCCGGCACGGCCAGCGGACGGAGGTGCGCGAGCTCGCCGAGCCGTTCTCGGCGGGGCAGAAGGGCTCGTCCGCGATGCCGCACAAGAAGAACCCGATCCGGTCCGAACGGATCTGCGGCCTGGCGCGGGTGGTCCGGGCCTATGTCACGCCGGTGACGGAGGGGATGGCGCTCTGGCACGAGCGGGACATCTCCCACTCCAGTGTGGAGCGGGTGGCGCTGCCCGACGCCGCCATCGCCACGGACTATCTGCTGCACCTGACCACCGGCCTGGTCAGCGGGCTGGTCGTGGACACCGCGCGGATGCGTGCCAACCTGGAGCTGACCGGAGGGCTGATCTACACCTCGGGCGTGCTGCTCGCCCTGGTGGCGGCCGGGATGTCCCGCGAGGATGCCTACGCACTGGTCCAGGCCGCCGCGATGGAGACATGGGAGACCGGCACCGGATTCCGCGAGGCGCTCCGGAAGCAGGCCGCAGGCCAGGGCCTGACCCTGGACGAGGCCGCGCTGGATGAGGTGACCCGCCCCGAGCGTTACGTTGAGCGCCTCGGTCCCGTCTTTGACCGCCTCCGGGCGCTGCGGTGACGCCGCCGCCCGACGGCCCGGGCGCCGGTCCGCTCCAGCACGTGTACTCGGGGAAGGTGCGCGACGTCTACCAGATGCCCGGCGGGCTGCTGCTGCTCGTCGCCACCGACCGCATCTCGGCCTACGACCACGTGCTGCCCACGCCCATCCCGGACAAGGGGAAGATCCTCACCCAGCTCTCGCTGTGGTGGTTCCGTCGTCTCGCCGGCCTGGTGCCCAACCACCTGGTCGACGCCCCGGTCCCGGCCGAGTTCGCGGGCCGGGCCATGGTCTGCCAGCCGCTGTCGATGATCGCCGTGGAATGCGTCGCCCGCGGCTACCTGGCCGGGTCGGGCTGGCACGACTACCGGCGGACCG
>DAITAE010000045.1:0-9936 GCA_036824445.1 Streptosporangiaceae bacterium
GGCCAGATCACCGAAGGCGGTGTGGTCGGCGCGGAACAGGTCGGCGTAGCCGTCGAGCCCCAGCCGCCGCAGCATTCCGGCGGTGGCGTCGAGCAGATGGGCCGGGGCGATCCACACCCCCGGGGCGGCGGTGCCGAAACCCAGCCGGGCCAGCTGCGAGCGGAGCACATGCCGCTTCTGGCGCTCGGCCTCTGGCACCGAGAACACCGCCAGCAGCCAGCCGTCGGCCAGCCTGGCCCGTTCCGGCCGGAAGATGCGGCGGTCGCCTTCCCGCAGGATGGCGAGCGCCTCATCGGAGAGCGCATATCCGGCCGCGCCGCCCCGGCGGCTCGCGTGCAGGATCCCGCGCCGCTTCAGCCGGGAGATCGACGAGCGGACCGCGGGCTCGTCCACGCCAAGGTCGGTGAGCAGGCTGATCAGCGCCGCGACCGACATCCAGCCGCCCTCGGCCCGCGAGTACAGCCCGTAGACGGTGACGATCAGCTGGCGCGGCTGCGCCGCGCGCGGCGTGCCCGTGCCGCCGGCCACCCGGGCTTGGCGGGATGCTGCCTGTGATACGGCCGTCACGCGGTCACGATACCGAACCCGCACTGAGCGACAAGATGTTGCCGTCGGGATCGGCGAACCATGCCACCCTGTCGCCCCCCGGGGCCGTCCAGATGCCGTGCTCGTCCTGGTCCATGCCGTCGTAGCGGACGAACACGACACCCTTGGCCCTGAGGTCGCGGACGGCGGCGGCGATGTCGGCGACCCGCCAGCCGAGAACGGTGTAGCCCGTGCGGGAAACCTCGGAGACCGCCGTGACCCGCAGCATGGTGCCGTTCGCGTCGAATACGCACGCGAAGTCGGTGTGCCCGACGACGGGCAGGCCCAGCGTCTGCTCGTAGAACGCCCGTGCCCGGCTCAGGCTGGTCGCCGACACGAACGCGATGAGATCGCTCGACCCCAGCATCGCAGCTCCCCTCGCAGGATGCGGGCAACGGCGTGGCGCGTGCCCGCGCGAGTGACGATACTGGCGGCCAGGAGTCCACGCGCTGGGAGCCGCCGATGAGTGACCGCTTCACCGATGAGCTGTGGCAGGGCGCCGCCGACATCTACGGCGCGATCCTCGCGCACCCGTTCCTCGCCGGGCTGACCGACGGCAGCCTGGAGCAGGACGCGTTCACCTTCTACGTGGTGCAGGACACGCTGTACCTGCGGGCCTACGCGCAGGCACTCGCGGCCGTGGCCAGCGGCGCGCCGGACACCGCCGGGACCGAGCTGTTCGCCCGCCACGCCGCCGAGGTGATCACCGTCGAGCGGACCCTGCACGACTCGCTCCTGGGCGACCTCGGCATCGACCCCGCGTCGGCCGGCACGGCCGACGCGGCGCCCACCACGCTCGCCTACACCAGCTACCTGCTCGCGACCGCCCGCGGCGGCTCGTACGCCGAAGGGATCGGCGCCGTGCTGCCCTGCTACTGGATCTACTGGGAGGTCGGCAAGGAACTGCTGCGGCGCGGCTCACCCAACCGGCGCTACCAGCAATGGATCGACACCTACAGCGCGGAGGAATACGCCGAGGTCGTCCGCGACGTCATCGCCGTCGCCGACGGGCTGGGGCCCGGCCTCGGGCCCGCCGAGCGTGCGCTGGTGCACCGCCACTTCCGGACGACCAGCCGCTACGAGTGGATGTTCTGGGACATGGGCTACCGCAAGGAAGGCTGGCCCGTGTAACGCACCGGAGCGTGATGCCTGCCTGGCCTGCGCTTGCCGGGCGGCCTTGCCTCAGGACAGAATGCGCCGGTGAGTCTGGTCGGCATCGACATCGGGTCGAGCGCCGTCAAGGCGGCCGTGTACCGCGCGGACGGCGCCCTGCTCGCCCAGGCCGCCGAGGCCGTCCCGTCGCTCCATCCCGGCCCGGGCCTGGCCGAGACCGACGGCGACGCCGTCTGGACGGCCGTGGTCGCCGTCGTGCGCCGTGTCACCGCCATCCCGCGCGCCAGGCGCGACCCGCCCATCGCGCTCGCGGTCTCCGCGTCGGGCCGGGAGGGCTTTCCCGCGCGGGCGAACGGGTCGGCTCTCGGGCCGTGCCTGCGGACCGCGGACGCCCGTCGCCCGGCGACCGAGGCGGCGGTCACCCTGCGGCGCTCCACCACCCGCTGGATCCGGGACTGCGGCCACGTCCCCGATCACATGGATCCGACGAACCGCATCCTGTGGTGGGCGGAGCAGGCACCGCGGACGATGTCACGGGCGCGCTGGTTCCTCGGCTGGCACGAGCTGGTGTCGCTGCGCCTGACCGGCCGCCCCGTGGTCGACCCCGCGCTCGCGTCCGGGTTCCTGATCTTCGATCTCGCGTCGCAGGCGTGGTCGCCCGACCGGATCGGCGGGCTCGGCATCGACCCGCGCGTCCTGCCGGAGGTGGTTCCGTGGGCCACGCCGCTCGGGCCGGTCCGGCCGCGGATCGCCGCCGAGATGGGCCTGCCGCGCCGGTGCACGCTCGTCGCCGGAAGCTGGGACGGCTCGTGCGCGGCCGTCGGCGCCGGGGTGGTCGAGGAGGGCGGCGCCCTGCTGGCGGCCGGGACCTGGGAGTCGGTGGTGGCACCGCTGTCCCGGCCACGGCCCCGCGAGGTGGCGGTGGCCCGCCTCGCGCTGACGCACCAGCCGAGCACGCCGGGATGGGGGCTGTGGGCGCGGAGCCCGAACGGCACGAGCGTCCTGGACTGGGCGCTCGGCGTCAGCGGCATCCGGCTGTCACGGCTCGAGGCCTCGCTGGCCTCGGCCGGCCCGGATCCGTCCCCGGCCCTGATGATTCCCCATCTGTCCGGGGCTCCCGGGCCCTGGCCGGCCTCGCCCGGCGCGGCCGGCGCGGTGTTCGGCCTGACGCTGGCGACCACCGGCACCGACCTGGTGCGGGCCGCCCTCGAGGGCATCGCCATCGACCTGGCGCTCGCGTTCGATGCGCTCCGCGCCGGCGGCAGCCAGCCCCAGACGTGCACCGTGGCCGGCGGCGGGGCGCGGTCGCCCTGGTGGATGCAGCTCAAGGCCGACCTGCTGGGGATGCCCGTCGAGATCTGCGAGCAGGCAGAGCCCGGAACGCTGGGCGCGGCGCTGCTGGCCGGGGTGGGCTCCGGGGTCTACGGGTCCCTGAGCGAGGCGGCCGCGCACACCCGGATCGCGCGGCGGTTCGAGCCCGACGAGCGGCGCGCGGCGAGGTACGCCGCCAAGATGGCAGGCCACCGCCAGCGGGCGGCCGAGCTGCTGTCCGGCCCGGGGGGGCGCTGATGCCGCACGCCGGGGACATGCTGGCCGGCCTGCTCGCTGCCGCCGGGGTCACGCACGTGTTCGGCCAGCCCGGCGGGCAGACCGCGGCACTCTACGACGGCATCTCGCGCCAGCCCGGACTCCGGCACATCCTGGTCCGCGACGAGCGCTCGGGCGCGTACGCCGCGGACGCGTTCGCCAGGCTGACCGGCCGGCCCGGGATCTGCGACGTCACCGTGGGACCCGGGACGACGAAACTCGCCGACGGCCTGGTGGAGAGCCACAACGCCTCGATCCCCGTCATCGCCCTGGTCGGCGAGCTCCCGGCGGACTGGGCACCGCTGCGCCACAAGGGCGTGGCGTCGCAGGGCTTCGACCAGATCGCCTTCCTGTCGGCGATCACGAAGTCGGCGCTCGCCGTCCCGAGCGTCGCCGCGCTGCCGGACCTGCTGCGCGGCGCGTTCCGCATCGCGACCAGCGGCCGCCCCGGCCCGGTCGCGCTCGTCATCCCCCACGACGTGCTCGATGCGGAGTGGGCCGAAGGCGGCCTCGACGTGGACGACCGGACGGCGCGCGCCCCGGCGTTCCGCACCGTCGCCGACCCGGCCAGCGTCAGCGAGGCGGCCGCGCTGCTGAGCGCCGCGGCGCGGCCGCTGATCGTCGCGGGCGGCGGCGTGCACACCTCGCGTGCCGCCGCCGAGCTGGCCGCGCTGGCGGGGCGGATCGACGCGGTGGTCGTCACCAGCTTCACCGGGAAGGGGGCGGTCGACGAGACGGCGCCGCACGCGGCCGGGGTGCTGAACCCGCTCGGCACGACGGCGTCGCTCGAACTCGCCCGCCGGGCGGACGCCGTGTTCTGGTGCGGCTGCAAGGTCGGCCAGAACACCAGCCACAACTGGCTGCTGCCGCTGCCGCACCAGGCGACGGTCCAGCTCGACATCGACCCAGCCGAGCTTGGGCGCACGTTCCGGCCCAGCGTCGCGCTCAGCGGTGACGCGCGGGCGACGCTCGCGGCGCTGCTGCACGAGATCCCGGAGCGGCGGCGCCCGCAGTGGCGCGCGGAGTGTGCCCGGGTCGCCGGGGAGGCGGCGGCCGTGCGCGCGTCCGAGGAGGCGTCCGGGGCCGTCCCCGTCGCGCCGCAGCGCGTCATGGCCGAGCTCGCCGCCCGGCTGCGCCCCGGCGACGTCGTGGTGAGCGACGCGAGCTTCTCCGCGGGCTGGGTCGCGGCGCACGTCCCGGCCCGCCGTGCGGGCCGGGACTTCCTGTTCGCGCGCGGGCAGGGCGGGCTCGGCTACGCGGTGCCCGCCGCCATCGGGGCGGCGGCGGCGCGGCCCGGCGACCGCGTCGTGACCGTCAGCGGCGACGGCGGGTTCTCGTACGCGCTCGGCGAGCTGGCCACGCACGCGCAGCTCGGCTCGCGCACGACCCACATCGTGCTGAACAACGGCTCGCTCGGCTGGCTCGCGATGTGGCAGCGGATGTTCTTCGGCGGGCTGCGGCAGTCGGTGGACCTGCAAACGCCGCCGCCGGCCTTCGCCGAGGCCGCCCGCGGCCTCGGCTGCGCCGGCTTCCACGCCGACGAGCCGTCCGGCATCGGCGAGGCGCTCGACGCCGCCTTCGCCACCGACGGGCCGGCCGTGGTCGAGGTCCGGGTGGACCCGTCGGCGACGCCGATCCACAGCTACCGCCGCCGCCTCGAGCAGGGCGGCACCCACCCGCGCCCGGGCACCGTCTACCAGCTGCCGGCCTGGCGCCGCAGTCCGCCGAGCATTGACCCGCCGGAAGGATCTACATACAGTTCCGCCTGAGTGCGGTTGCCGTTTCCCGGCAGACGGCGGCTCCCTCGTTACGCACCTGGGGAGGCCGATGATGGCGGATGTGCGCGTGCGCGAGGCGGGGTCGATCCGCGTCGCGGTGGGCGACCGAATCGAAGATCTGGATACACCGCTGATCCTGGCCGACCTGGACCGGATGGAGCGGAACATCGCGGACTGGCAGTCCTGGATGGACGATCACGGCGTCAAGTTCCGCGTCCACATCAAGACCCACAAGGTCCCGGAGATCGCGCTGCTGCAGCTGGCGGCCGGCGCCCGCGGGATCTGCTGTGCGAAGATCAGCGAGGCGGAGCCGTTCGCGGCGGCCGGCGCCGACGACATCGCCCTCGCGTACCCGATCTTCGGCGAGGACAAGTGGGCCCGGGTGGCGCAGCTGGCGGCCTCCGGCGTGCGGATGACGGCGAACTGCGACAGCGACGAGAGCGCCCGCCAGGCGGCGGCCGCCGGCGCGGCCGCCGGGGTCACGCTCAACCTGCAGATCGACGTCGAGAGCGGCATGTACCGGGGCGGGATCCCGGCGGCCGAGCTCGACCGGATCGAAGCGCTCGCGCGCACCATCGGCAGCCTGCCCGGGGTGGAGTTCGACGGGCTGACCACGCACCGCTCGTACTTCTTCGAGGGCAAGCGGAGCCGCCAGGAGGAGGGGCACGCCGAGGGGGAGCTGATCGTCGGCGTCGCCGAGGCGCTCCGCGCGCGAGGGGTCGAGGTCCGCGAGGTCAACGCCGGCGGCTCCTTCACCGGCAAGTTCGTCGCGGAGGTGCCGGGGATCACCGAGAGCCGCGCGGGCACCTACGTCTTCTACGACGTCATGCACGTGAACGAGGGCAGCGCGACCGAGGACCAGCTCGCGCTGACGGCGCTGTGCCGGGTCGTCAGCCGCTGGGGGGAGGACGGCCTGACCATCGACGGCGGGTCGAAGACGTTCTCCGGCGACCGGGGCGTGGTCGGCGCCGGGAACGCGCAGGGAGCGCCGCCCGCGATGACGTACTCAACGGACGGCCGGGTCGTGATCGAGCGGCTGACCGAGGAGCACGGCATGGGCCACCCGGCCAGCGGCGCCGCCGTCTCCCTGGGTGAGAAGCTGCGTTTCTACCCGTTCCACGCCTGCACCTGCTGCAACCTCACCAACGAGATCATCGGGGTCCGGGGCGGCCGGGTGGAGACCATCTGGAAGGTGGCCGCGCGCGGGCTGCGCACCTGACCATCTGGAAGGTGGCCGCGCGGGCTGCCCACCTGACCTGGACTGGAGGTGCCGAAGTGGACCCGGACAGCAGGTACGTGCTGCACTCACTCCGCCGGGACCCGTGCCTCACGTTCGTCCGCGGCGAGAACGCCCGGCTGTGGGACTCCGCCGGCCGGATGTACCTGGACACGATGTCCGGCTCGGCGGGGCCGGCGATGGTCGGGCACGCGAACCCGCGGGTGGCGGAGGCCGTCGCCCGGCAGATGGCAACGCTGCCGACGACGAACATCCTGCACCAGAGCGACACGCTGATCGCCTACTGCACGCGGCTGGCCGGGCTGATGCCCGAGGGCCTGACGAAGGTGGCGGTCCTGGCCGGCGGCGGCGACGCGGTCGAGGCCGCGATCAAGCTGGCCATGCGGGTGACCGGCCGCACCGAGGTCCTGTCGCTGCACGGCGCGTACCACGGCATGTCGCTCGCGACCATGAGCCTGGCCGGCATCGTGGGTGACCGCTCCTGGCTGCCGGGCGCCGTCCGGTGGCCGACGTTCCGCCAGGTGCCGAACGCCGACACCTACCGCAACCCGCTGGGCGAGGGGGCCTGGGAAGCGTCGGTCCGCGCGCTGGAAAGCGCCCTGGACGGCGGCTACGGCCAGGTCGCCGCGTTCGTTATGGAGATCGTCCAGGGGCCGAACGGGCACGTGCTGTTCCCGCCCGGCTATTACGAGGCGGTGCAGCGGGTGTGCCGGGAGCGGGACGTGCTCCTGATCGTGGACGAGATCCAGACGGGCATGACCCGGTGCGGCGCCACCTGGGCGTGCGACCTGTTCGGCGTCCGCCCGGACATGCTCGTCGCCGGCAAGGCACTGGGCGGCGGCGTCCCGATCGGGGTGCTGGCGGCGCGCGCCGACCTGATCGACGAGGGCATCGAGTCCGGAGCGTGGAACATCCTCACCTTCATGAACCAGCCCCTGGCCGCGGCGGCGGGAATGGCGGTCCTGGATGTCGTCGCGGAGGAATCCCTCGCCGAGCGCGCCCGCGAGCTTGGCGCGCGGGCGACGGAGCGCTTCCGTGAGCTGGCCGGCCGCTGCACCGTCATCGGCGACGTCCGCGGCCCGGGCCTCTTCGTCGGCATCGATTACGTGCTGGACCGGGGCACCAAGCAGCCGGCGAGCGCGGCCTGCGCGGACGCCTGGCAGTACGCCGCCCGGCACGGGCTGCTCTGCCAGTTCGGCGGGATCGGCGGCAACGTGCTCAAGTTCAAGCCGCCCCTCACCACGCCCGATGAGGACTTCGAGCGGATGCTCGGCCTGGTCGAGGACGTCACAGGGTTCATCGAGAAACGCGTCAGCGGGCGGGTCGCCGCCGGAGTCTGAGAGGGGAATCCCACATGGCCAAGCACGTGATCCAGGCCCAGGACGGAGCGCCGCCGCTGGGCGCCTACTCGCACGGATGGCGCGCCGGGGGATTCATCTACGTCACCGGCACGGGGCCGATCGGGCCGGACGGCACGGTGGTGGGCGACACCATCGAGGAGCAGACCCACAAGACCATCGACAACATCGAGGCGGTCCTGCGTGCCGAAGGCGCGTCGCTCTCCGACGTGATCAAGGTGAACGTGCACCTGATCGACACGAACCTGTTCCCGCGCTACAACGAGGCGTACAAGAAGCGGTTCTCGCCGCCCTACCCGGCCCGGACGACGGTCGGCAGCGACCTGCACCAGGTCCCGGGGATGATGATCGAGATCGAGGCCGTCGCCTACGTCGGCGATTGAGCGGGCTGCCGCCCCGTTGAGCGCAATCTGAGCGCAATCTGTATGCAAGACGTCGCACGCTGCGCTCATGACGGCCGGTGCGCGATGGGAGCTTCTTGCTGCCAGCGGGCGGAACATAGCTCAACACGTGCGGTGAGAAACGCCGCAGGATCTTGCCTACAGCTCGGTGGACTGCATACAGTTTGTCCGAGCGGACCGCGCGCGCGGCCGCGGCATTCCCCACGCGTCGGAGGCAGCTGGGATGCTGGCGGCGAGGCTCCATGGGAACTCCGATCTCCGGGTCGAGGAGGTACCGGAGCCCGGCGCCGTGGGACCAGGCCAGGTGCGCGTGCTGCCGCAATGGTGCGGCATCTGCGGGACCGACCTCCATGAGTACGCGCACGGGCCGCTCTATACCCCGCCCGAGAACCTGCCGCAGGTGATCGGCCACGAGTTCTCCGCGGTCATCGCCGAGACCGGGCCAGGGGTTACCACGCTGCGGCCCGGCGACCGCGTCGCCGTGCTGCCGCACGTCTTCTGCGGCACCTGTTACTACTGCCTCCGCGGCCGGCAGGGGCTGTGCTCGAACCTGAGGCTGACCGGGGTGACGTGGCCCTGGGGTGGCCTGGCCGGCCAGGCGGTCGTCCCGGCATCGCAGGTGGTCGCCCTGCCCGACGGAGTGTCGTTCGAGCAGGGCGCCGTGCTGGAGCCGCTGGCCACCGTCGTGCACGGGGTCGGCCGTTCCGGCCTGCGGCCGGGCGACAGCGTGCTGATCACCGGTGGCGGGCCGATCGGCCAGCTGACGGTGCTCGCCGCCGCCGCTGCCGGGGCCGGCATGATCTTCCTGTCCGAGCCGCAGGCCGCCCGCCGGCAGATGGCCGAGCGCAACGGCGCGGTGGTGTTCGACCCGCCAGACGTCGCCGGGGAGGTGGTCGAGCGGACCGGCGGCCTCGGTGCCGACTGCGCCATCGAATGCTCGGGCAGCCAGGCGGGCCTGGACGCCTGCGTCGCCGCCGTGCGCCGGGCGGCAACCGTGGCCGTCATCGCGATCCACCTGGGCGACCGGTCCGTGCAGCCGGAGGGCTGGGTCTGGCGCGACCTGACCGTGGCCGGGGTGTGGTCGTTCAAGATCTGGGACACCCCCCGGATCCTGGCCCAGGTCGCCGCCGGGACGCTCCCGGTGGAGCGGGTCGTCACCAGCCGGATCGCGATGCGCGACGTCGTGCGCCAGGGCATCGAGCGCCTCGCCGACCCCGGCGGCGACCAGGTGAAAATCCTCGTCTCAGCAGGCCAAGAGGTGTGATGAGCAGGTTCGAGGGGAAGACGGTCCTGGTCGTCGGCGGCGCCCAGGGCATGGGCCTGGCCTGCGCCGGCCGTTTCGGCGCCGAAGGAGCCGGCCTGGCGCTGTTCGACATCGAGGACGCGACGCTCGCTGCGGCGGCGGCCGGGCTGCGCGAGCGCGGCCACGCCGTCGAGACGATCCGCGGCGACGTGGCACAGGCGGCCGACGTTGAGTCCGCCGTCGCGCGCACCGTCGAGCGGTTCGGCACGATCGACGTCCTCGTCCACGCGGCGGCCGTGGTCGAGCTGACGCCGCTGCTTGACTTTCCGGAGAGCATGTGGCGGCGCATCGTCGACGTGAACCTCACCGGCGTGTTCCTCGCGACCAAGGCCGCCGGCCGGGTCATGGCCAGCCACGGCGGCGGCTCGGTCGTCGTGTTCGCGTCCACCAACGCGTTCTTCGCCGAGGAGTCGAACGTGCCCTACAGCGCGACCAAGGGCGGCATCGTGATGTTCGTCCGCAACGCCGCCATGGACCTCGCCCGGCACGGCATCCGGATCAACGCGGTCGATCCCGGGATCATCGACACCAGGCTGTCCGCCGCGCTCGTCCACGACCCGGTCGCCGGGCCCGA
>DAITAE010000045.1:10036-14919 GCA_036824445.1 Streptosporangiaceae bacterium
GCGGTCATCCCGGCGATGGCGGAGCGCGGCGGCGGCGCGATCGTGACCGTCTCCTCCTCCACCGGCGCGCACGACGCGTCGCCGGGCAACGTGGCCTACGTCGCCTCGAAGGGCGGCGTCGCCATGCTGACCAAGGCGATGGCGGTCGATCACGCGCCGCAGGGCATCCGGGTGAACGCGATCGCGCCCGGCCCGACGGCCACGCCGATGCTCGGGAGCGTGATGACCGACGACGAGATGCGGCGCTTCGGCGAGGCGATGCCGATCGGCCGGCTGGCCCAGCCGGCGGAACTCGCGGCGGCGGCGGCCTTCCTGGCCTCCGACGACGCCTCCTACGTCACCGGCGCGGTGTTCGCGGTGGACGGCGGCCAGACGGCGAAGGTCGGGATGACCCTCGCCGACCTCGGAACGATAGCTCGGCAGGCATGAGGCCGCGCCGGTGGCCGGCGCGGTGAAGAACAACGGAAGGAGAGGGGCGGTGGCGGTAGAGGCTGATCAGTCAGGCCGGGGAACTATCGGGACCGATCTGCGGGAGAACGCGGTCGGGCTTCCCGGGATGCTGATGCAGGGAATTGCGACGATCGCGCCGTCGTACGCGATCCTCGCTTCATTCGTGTTCATCGTGAGCTTCGCGGGGATTGTGACGCCGTGGGCTTACCTGTTCGGCGGGGCGCTGCTGGCCCTGCAGGCGCTGAACGCCGCGCAGCTGGCGAAGGTGTTCCCGTCGGCCGGCGGCTGGTACACGTGGATCGCGCGGGCCCTCCACCCACGGGCCGGGTTCTTCGCCGGGGTGCTGTTCTCGGTCTGGCTGCCGCCGGTCGCCGTGCTCACCCTGTCGTTCCTGTCCACGCAGGTCCTCGAGCCGTCGATCAAGGCCGAGTACGGCGTCACGATCTTCTGGTGGATCTGGGTGCTGGCTAGCCTGGCCCTGGTGATCTATTTTGCCTACCAGGGCATCGTGCTCTCGGAGAAGGCGCTGATCATCACCGGATCCATCGAGATACTGATCATGGTGGCACTGGCCTTCACCGGCCTGGCCTCGCCGGGACCCGGCGGGTTCAGCTTCGCGCCGCTGAACCCGGGCAACTTCGGCCTGGCAACCAACCTGTTCCTCGGCGTGGTGTTCTCGATCTTCGCGTTCAGCGGCTGGGAATCCACCGGCCCGCTGGCCGAGGAGAGCAAGAACCCCAAGCGCAACGTGCCCATCGGCCTGGTGGGCTCGGTCATCATCCTGATGATCTACTTCGTGTTCGTCACCTGGGGATACCTGGTCGGCATCGGGGTGGACAAGGTCGCGGGCATCCCCACGGCGTCGGCGTTCCCGGTCGCGACGCTCGCGGAGCGGGTGTGGAGCGGCGCCTGGGTGTTCCTGCTGTTCGCCCTGCTGAACTCGGCGATAGCCGTGTCGATCGCGTGCTTCAACGGCGGGACCAGGACCTGGTACGCGATGGGCCGTTCCGGCGTGCTGCCCTCCGCCCTGGGGAAGGTGAACCCGGCGCGGAAGACGCCGGTCAACTCGATCAACCTCGAGGTCGCCGTGCAGGTCGTCGCGTTCCTGTGCGTGATCATCTGGGGCGCCGAGGACGTGTTCTTCACCTGGGCGAACGCCATCACGATCGGGCTCGTGCTGATGTACATCCTGGCCAACATCGGCGTGGTCAAGTACTACCTCACCGAGGGGCGGAGCCAGTTCAACGTGCTGCTGCATGTGATCATCCCGGTGGTCGCGTCGGCGGCCGGGGTCGTGGTGGTCTGGAAGTCGTACTTCTCGCCGTTCACCAGCACCGGGCCGGTCTACTGGGGCCTGCTGGTGTTCATCGTCGTTCTGCTGATTACCATCGCCGCCCTGATCTACCTGCGCGTCACCGGCAGAGAGGACTGGATGCGCAAGGCGCAGCTGGTGTTCGAGCAGTCGGGGGGTGGTCACTAGCGCCATGCCGCCCGCAGCACCCACGCCCTGGCACACGGACCGGTGGTTCACCAGCCCGTGGAACCATGACCCCGCGGTCGCCGGGACCCTGCGGCTGCCCGCGGACATCCAGATCCACGACGTGACGCTGCGCGACGGCGAGCAGCAGGCCGGCGTCGAGTTCTCCGCGGACGACAAGGTCCGGATCGCCGAGGCGCTCGCGGAGGCCGGGGTCCACCGGATCGAGGCCGGCCTGCCCGCCGTGTCCAGGCACGACGAGGAGGCGGTCCGGCGCATCGCGGCGCTGGGGCTCCCCTCGGTGATCTACGCGTTCTCGCGCTGCATGCTCGACGACGTCAAGCGCGCCGTCGACTGCGGCGTGGCCGGCATCGTGATGGAGATCCCATCCAGCCGGCACCTGATCGAGCTCGGCTACCGCTGGACGGTCGAGCGCGCCATCGAGCTCTCCGTCGAGGCGACCACCTACGCGCACAGCCAGGGTGTCGCGGTCTCCTTCTTCCCGATCGACTCGACCCGCGCGGGGACGCAGGAGTACCTGGAACTGGTGGGGGCGGTCGCCCGCGACGGCCACCTCGACGCGCTCGGGCTCGTCGACACGTTCGGGGTGCTGACCCCGCACGCGGTCGGCCGCTACGTGGAGCAGAGCCGGGAGGCCTTCGGCGTCCCGCTGGAAACGCACTTCCACATGGACTACGGGCTCGGCGTCGCGAACAGCCTCATCGCGGCCGGCGCCGGTGCGTCGGTGATCCAGACCACCGTCGGCGGCATCGGAGAGCGGGCGGGCAACACCCCGCTCGAGGAGACGGTGCTGGCGCTGCTGACGCTCTATGACCGCGACATCGGGATCCGGACCGAGCGGCTGACCGGGCTCGCCCGCCTGGTCATGGGTCTCGCCGGGGTCGACCAGCCCGCGAACCGCCCGGTCACCGGGAGCAGGCTGTTCGCGGTCGAGTCCGGGATCATCGCGACCTGGGTCCGCAACGTCCGCGGCACCGACATCACCGAGGCGCTGCCCTACGCCCCCGCCCTGGTCGGCCAGGAGGGCCCGCGGATCGTGCTCGGAAAGGGCAGCGGGCTGGACAACGTCGCCGAGGCGCTGGAGGCCTCGGGCGTCGACGGCGCCGCGGACGCCGGGGACGACCAGCGCCAGCGGATGCTCGCCGAGGCTAAGGAGGCGTCGCTCGGCAAGCGCGACCTGCTCGACGCCGAGGAGTTCGCCCGGATAGCCGCCGCGGTGCTGCACAGGGACATCTGAGACAGAAAGGCTGCGAAACGGATGACCGGGGCCAGACCCGCATCACCGGCAGTGTCCGCCGGGGAGTTCGCCCGCACGTACGAGTCGTGCAAGAACTGGGGCCGCTGGGGGCCCGACGACCAGAAAGGCGCGCTGAACCTGATCACGCCGGAGCGGGTGGCCGCCGCGGCGCGGCTGGCCCGGTCCGGGCGCACGGTCTCCTGCTCGTGGGCCCTCGACACCCGGGCCGGGCCGGACAACCCCAAGCCGGTGCTGCACCACATGACGGTCATGCAGGACATCCACATCGGCGACGCCGGCGACCTCCGCTTCGCCGGCGACTTCATCGGGATCGAGATGCACGGCGACGCGCACTCGCACCTGGACGCGCTGTGCCACATGGCCTACAAGGGCCTGCTGTACAACGGCGTGCCGGTCGACGAGGCGGTGACCTCGCTGGGTGCCACCATGCAGACGGTGGACGTGGCGAAGGAGGGCCTGGTCGGCCGCGGCGTGCTGATCGACATCCCGCGGCTGCGGGGGACGCGATGGGTGGAGCCGGGCGACTTCGTCTACGCCGACGAGATCGAGGCCGCCGAGCAGGCGCAGGGCACCCGGCTGGCCGAGGGGGACATCCTGTTCCTGCGCACCGGGCACGCGCGCAAACGGCTGGACGAGGGGCCCTGGGACGCGGCGACCGCGAAGGCGGGCCTGCACACCACCGTCATGCCGCTGCTCCATGAGCGCGGCGTCGCCGCGATCGGCTGGGACGGCGACGGCGAGACGGTCCCGAGCCAGTGCGAGGGGGTGGCTTACCCGATCCACGCCATCGGGATCAGCGCGATGGGCCTGTACTACGTGGACAGCCTCAACTTCGAGGACCTCGCCGTGGCGTGTGAGCGGGAGGGCCGGTGGGAATTCCTCTGCGTCATCGCCCCGCTGCGGATCGAGAAAGGCACCGGGTCACCGGTGAACCCGATAGCCATATTCTGACGACGGTGACGTGAGATGACACTCCGAGTCGCGATCCTGGGGTCGGGCAACATCGGCACGGACCTGATGTACAAGGTGCTCAGGAACCCCGCGTTCGAGCTGGCGGGGGTGGCCGGTGCCGATCCGTCGTCCGAGGGCCTGGCCAGGGCCCGGGCACTCGGGATCGCGGCGTCCGACCGCGGCGCCGGGCCGTTCCTGGACGAGCACCCGGATGTGGCGGTGGCGTTCGACGCCACGTCGGCGCACGCGCACGTCCAGCACGCGCCCCTGCTGGCGGCGCGCGGCGTCCGCTGTATCGACCTGACCCCGGCGGCGCTCGGCCCCGCCGTGGTCCCCGACGTGAACCTCGACGAGAACCTCGGCGCGCCCGACACGAACCTGGTCACCTGCGGCGCGCAGGCGACGGTCCCGGTCGTGGCGGCCCTGTCCGCGCTCGGCCCGGTGCGCTACGCGGAGATCGTTTCCACGGTGGCGTCGCGGTCGGCGGGGCCGGGCACCCGCTCGAACATCGACGAGTTCACGATCGCCACGGCGCGCTCGCTGGAGACGCTGGGCGGCGCCGGGGAGGGCAAGGCGATCATCATCCTGAACCCGGCCGAGCCGCCGATCATGATGCGGAACGCGGTCTACGCCGAGATCGACGGGATCGCGGCCGGGACGGCGGTGGCGGCCGTCCGCGATGCGGTGGACCGGGTGGCCGCCTACGTGCCCGGCTATCACCTGGCC